>CAYNVI010000214.1:0-7874 GCA_964400585.1 uncultured Pirellulaceae bacterium
CTGGCGCCTTATCTGGCCGGATTGGGGGTCTCGCACGTCTACGCCTCGCCGCTGCTCCAGGCGCGCCCCGGCTCGGCATCGTTCCGCAAAGGGTCGGCCCCCAGCCGTTCGGCAAACTGGGATCGCTCCGCTTCACCGATCAATTCGCAACAGTTGGGACCGTTCAAATCGAAGCTCCGCTCGATCCCTTGGCAGCGGAGTCGGACCTGCCCCACCGGGGCTGGCGGAGGGTTGTGGTGCAAGCGGAACTTGCCATAGAGCCCCAGATGGATGTGCAGGATGGCGCCCGCCTCCCAGTGATAAAACAGATGCTTGCCGTGGGCCTCGACCCGCATGCACCTCCGCCCCTGCAAATAGGCGGCGGACTCGGCGAACCGCCCTTGAGGAGAGCAGGTCTGAAGCGACTGGCCGGCAAACAGATCGTGGTGATCCCGCGCGATGCGGTGAATTGCGTGGCCCTCAGGCATGGGAGGCACTCCAGCGGCACAATGGAAAGCGACAGCGTCCGTGCTCGCTTGACCGCCTCGCGGCCGACGAAGCAACCCACCAAGCCTGCCCGGCAGCACGCCCCCGGAGTGTCGAACTTCCTGGCGGCCCGCCGCGGCCATCGGCTCGGTCCGCTCAGTCGGCCTCGGGTGGCTGGCGGATCAGCGGATCGCTACGCAGCCCTTGGACGAGGCTGAAGCACATCACGATGATCAGCAGACAGAACGGAAGCCCGATACTGATGGCGCCGGTCTGCAGCGCTTTGAGGCCGCCGGCCAGCAACAGCACCGACGCTAAGATCCCTTCCAAAATCCCCCAAAACAGCCGCGTGCCGGTGGTCGGGTCCGGGCTGCCTCCGGAAGCGATGATGTCGGCGACCAAGGAAGCCGAGTCGGAGGAAGTGACAAAGAAGAGGACGATGCTGAGGGTCCCGATCAGCGCGGTCAGCGTCGTCAGCGGGTAGCCTTTCAGCATCACGAACATGGCGGTCGCCGTCGTGTCCATCTTCGCGTCCAAACTGCTGGAAAGCACCGGTTCGGTGAGGTAGCCACTAAGGGTTAGGCGATCAGACCGGGAGAGGAACTCACCATCAAACCGCTCCTCCGCAGTCGGGTTGTAGGGAGCGGTGGTGTCCTGGTAGACGAGGATCCCGCGGTGATAGTTGACGGGCGTGCCGCCACGCGTCACCAAGGCTTCTTGCTGCTGTTGGACGAGCACCCCGACCGGGCTGGCTACGCTTTGGGCATCGGGCGCGACCAGCCATTCTCCGTCGGCGGTTTGAGGCAGCCCGGTCGCCTCGTCGAGGACCTGAACGGGATAGGCGTCTGGCTCATAAGCAACTGCACTGGCGGGCTCGACGGCTTCCAGCTTCGGGTAGATCTCCTGGTGCAGCGCCGCGTTGCCAAAACCGGTCATCCAGACCAACGAAACAGTGGAAGGCACCAACAGCACGCCGGTGATGAATTCGCGAATCGTTCGCCCCTTGGAAACGCGGGCGATAAACATCCCGACGAAGGGCGACCAGGCGATCCACCACCCCCAATAAAAGACGGTCCAGCTAGCCAACCAATCCGCCTTTGCCGGTTCATCGTAGCTGCCGGTCCAAAACGAACTTTCCGGCAAGCGCTGCAGGTAAGCGCCCGTGTTGTCGACCAAAGCTCCCAGCAGATAGACGGTCGGGCCGGCCACGAACAAAAACAGCAGCAGGAAGCCAGCCAAAAACATGTTCGTTTCGCTGAGTCGGCGGACCCCCACGTTCAAACCGGAAACCAGCGAGACGACCGCCATCGCCGTGATGCAGGCGATCAGGATGACCTGCATTCCGGTTGACTGCGGCAGGCCAAACACGAAAGCCAAGCCGGCGTTGACCTGTTTGGCGCCCAAGCCGAGCGACGTTGCCAACCCAAACAAGGTTGCCAGGACCGCCATGACATCGATCACGTCTCCCAGCCGACCGTGGATGCGGTCTCCCAAGAGGGGATGAAAGACCGAGCGAAAACTAAGCGGCAGATTGCGGCGGAAGCTGAAATAGGCGAGCGCCAAACCGACCAACGCGTAGAGCGCCCACGGATGCAAGCACCAATGAAAGAGGGTGATCCCCATCGCATTGCGAGCCGCCGGCAAGGTTTCGCCCTGCATGTCGGGAGGCGCCAAGTAATGCCACATCGGCTCGGCGACCCCGAAAAAAAGCATGCCGATCCCCATCCCGGCACTGAACAGCATGGCAAACCAAGAGACCGTCGAGAACTCGGGCCGCGCATCGTCGGCACCCAGCCGGATATGACCGTAGCGGCTGAAGCACAAGTAGATCGCGAAGACCAAGAAGCCGGTCATCGCCACGAGGTAGAGCCAGGCAAAGTGACCGGCGATGCCTTCCTGCAACCAGTCGAAAAACATCAGCGCCCGGCGGGGGATGATCGCGGTAACGATCACGAAAGCGATGATCAAAAGCGCTGAGGCGGGAAAGACGCGCGGATGGGCTTCGATTTCGACCCCGAGGATCCGTTTACGCACAGTGGGCGTCGCGATTTGACTCATCGGCAGCGGCTTTACCAGGAGCGGAAAGAGAAGGGTTTCGCCGACCCCTCCGACCACGCGGAGGCGGCCGAAGGGTCTCTTTAGGCGAAAACAAGTCGGCGGGCGCGGCTAGGCCTTGGTGAAGTGGAAGATTCCCCAGGCAAGATTGCCCTGCTGGCCGCCTTCGATCCAATGACGCAACCCTTTTTTCATCCGCTCGATGTATTCCCGAGACACGATCCCGTCGAGATCGGCTTCGCGACGCTCGGTCTCCTGGAGGACGCGCGAATAGTGACGAACCAACTGGTGCGTCGCGTCTTCGAAGGGCTCAGCTTCGGTCAAGCCGACCTCGTTGCATGCCTCTCGGTAGAAGGCAGGCGAACCGAGCGTGTCCAGATGGATCCGGTCGAGGATCGGCTTGAGCACGCCCGCCGGGCAGTTGTCGGCCTGCATCGGATCGGTGAAGACGAACTCCCCTCCCGGCTTCAGCAACCGCGCGACTTCGGCGATCGCCTGCTTGCGGTCGCCACTGTGCAAGATCGCATCCTGTGACCACACGACATCGAAGGACGCATCCTCATAGGCGACCGATTCGAAGTTCCCGTCGACCACCTCGATCAGCCGATCGAGGTCTTGCTCGCGGTTCATCTGGCGGTCGCGTTCGTTCTCCGCCTCGCTCAGATTCAACGCGACCACGTGGCAACCGGTTTCGCGGGCTAAGTACCGCGCGGCGCCGCCGTAGCCCGCGCCCATATCGAGAACGCGGCTGCCGGGAGCGAGCGTGGTGTTGAGCTTCTCCGCCATCCGTCGCACTGTGCGATGGCTCGCTTCGAAGATCGGCTCTTCATCCGACTCGTACCAGCCGACGTGAATATCCTCACCACCCCAGACGTGGTAATAAAAGTTATCGGCGTCGTCGCTGTTGTAATAATCGCGAGCCGTATTGACTGCGTCTGAATAGCCTTGCGTGCTTTCGCCTTGCGTCACGACTGGTTCCCTTCTTCTTCTTGTTGTTCGATCCACGTGTCGTACGACTTTTCGGCAACGTGCACGAAAAAGTCGGGCTCGTCCTCGTGGTACGTTTCTTTAAAGTCTCCAAACGTCTCCACCCGCTGGAAGCCGACTTCGTGCAACAAACGTCGCGTATAGTCCTTCCGCAGCGGGAACATGTTGAGGTGATACACCGACTCGTCGGGGAATTCGTAGCGGAACCGCGCCAACCCGTCATCGACGTGTTCGGGCTCGGCCTTCACGTCGTCGCCGCAGTAGTAATAGGTGTGCTTGCTGGAGAAACCACGATCGAGGATCTGGTCATAGTTGCGTTGATCGAGAATCAGGATCCCGTCGTGCTTGAGCATCGCGTAGTACTCGGCGAGTGCTTTGCGGCGATCACGCTCTTCGAACATATGCGTGAACGAATTGCCCAAACAGATGATCGCGTCGTATTCGCCGTGGACGTCCCGGTTGAGCCAACGCCAGTCGGCTTGGACGGTGCGGAGGATGTGTCCGCGGCGGTGCGCATTGGAAAACGCCCGGACGAGCATCTCCGGGCTGCCGTCGGCGCTGACCACTTCGAAGCCGGCTTCCAGCAAACGCACCGAATGGAAACCCGTGCCGGTCGCGACATCGAGCACCTTCTTGCAGTTGTGCTCGCGAAGGGCTCGCATGAAGAAATCCCCTTCGCTGTTTGCCCGACTGTCCCAGTCGATCAATTCATCCCACTTATCGACAAACCCCTTGATGTACTCTTTGGCGTAATTGTCGGTCTCCCGCTGGGCCACCGGGTTTTCCCCGAACTCTTGCTCCTGGGGGGAGAGCTGCGCACTTGCGTTCTTGTCGATCGCCATATGGTCCTCTACGAATTCTGGGAATTTCCGATAAATGCCGGACCCCCCGCACACCGCTGGAGAGGCCGCCCTTATCGCTGCCTATCGTTACCGTTGTCGGTCGTCACATAGGAAGAAAACACGCACTTTAATCGCGTCTTCTTGAACGCAATCATTGCGGTGCCGCTGCCTCGGACTGCTGGTGACGGCCGGGCAAACCCACGGGATCACATTGTCTCCACGGCCGCAAGGTGCACCATCACCGGGGAACGGACAGTCAAACGACTATTCTGTTCCCACGCTCGCAGGGGAATCCTGCCAGCCTAAACTGCGCACAGCCGGAGAAGAATGCGGCGACGCGTAACACCACGTCGCGCGAATCCCAACTCTGATGTAGCCCTTAGTGTAGCGAATCCGCCGCGAAGGGCAACGACGAGGAACCGAAACGGTCAAGGATGGGCTCGCGGTCCACCCACCTGCTTGATTCGCTCCACCGTGCCCAGCACCTGATCGGTACTGATGACCCGGGCGTAACGGTCCCGCAAGGTCGCTAGCGAGGCTTCGTGCAATTCCGGCGTGACCGTCGCGCAGGCATCCTCCACCAAAGTCACGAGGTAGCCGAGGTCGCAGGCGTCGCGGACCGTCGTCTCCACACACTCGTTGGTGTATACCCCACAGATGAACAGGGACCGGACCCCCAAATTGTTCAGCACATAATGCAGGTTGGTCGAGGAGAAGACGCCGCTCGCGGTCTTGTTGACAACGATCTCGTCTCGGCTTTTATCCGGAGCGATCTGTTCGATGAAATCGGCGTCTCGCGAACCCGGCGGCGCCAACAGTTCCAGACGCTTGTGCCCCTGACTGCGATCGCGGCCGTCGCGGGTCAGCGATTGGATCCGGGTGTGGATCACTTCCAGGCGATGCATCCGGAACGCATCTTGCAAACGGCGGACGTTCGGGAAGACATGCGAATCGAGCCGATCGAAGTAATACTGCTGGGCTTCGGGAGAGACCCCGCTGCGCTCGGCGTCCTGGAATACGCCATGTCCTCGAGCGGCGTCGAGGTATTGCAGGTCGATGCACAGCAGCGCCGTGCTCCGGTTGACCAAAAATTCCCGATGCGCCGGATTGTCGATGAACGAGTCGTGGTAGAAGTTCTTCAGCGGGTCGACGTGTTCCGGGGAATCTTGATCGATCACAGGGCAACTCAGAAAAGGGAGGAAGAAAGAGGCGGGGGCGGCCCGCGGAAGGGGGGACCCGAAGCGGGAACCGAGCAAAGGCCTCAACCGAGTTCCCCGGGCGTGGCCTCGAGCGTCAACAAGGCTTGCAGCAGCAGGTTCGCGCCGGCTTCGATATCCGACCAAGCGGTCCACTCGGCCGGCGAATGGCTTTGCCCATTTTTACTGGGGACAAACAGCATGCCAATAGGGACGATGCTCGCCATGATCTGCGCGTCGTGGGCCGCCCCACTGGGCATCTGTTGGAACTCAAGCTGTAGCCGGCGGGCCTGCTCGAGGAACTGCTCGACCACGCTTTCGCTGCAGCGGACCGGTTTGATGTAGCTTTGCAGTTCGAATTCGAACATCAGCTTGCGGCGGCGAGCGATCGCCGAAAGGGCTTTGCGGAAGGCGGTCGACAGTTCCTCCAGAACGGCTTCGGAGGTATCGCGGACATCCAGCGAGAACTCGACCAGCCCGGGCACCGTGTTGGCCGCCCCGGGCAAGATTTGCGCCCGACCGATCGTCGCGCGGCTGCGGTCGCTGCCGTTTTCCTCCAAGATCCGCGGGACTTCGTGGGCAAAGTCCGCAAGGCCCATGAAGGCGTCGTTGCGCATCTGCATAGGCGTCGTCCCGGCGTGGTTGGCCTCCCCCCGCAGGGAGGCGGACCATTTGAAAAGACCCGTGATCTCGTCGACGATGCCCACCGATTGATGCATCCGATCGAGCACCGGGCCTTGTTCGATATGCAGTTCCAGGTAGGCGGCGATGGAAGCGGGGTCGCGGGCCGCATCGAGCGCGTCCATCGGTTCGTAACCATGGTGGCGCATCGCCGATTCGAGCGCGACCCCGTCGAGATCGCTGCGGGTCGCCAAGGTTTTCGGCGTGATCTTGCCGGCCACCGCCTGGGAACCAAACATCCCGCCGAAACGCCCCTCTTCGTCGCTGAAGGCGATCAGCTCCAATGTCCGCTGGGGGACCATCGCCGCTTCGCGAATCCGTCGCAGGCATTCCAAGCCGACCACCACGCCGAGCGCTCCATCGAGTGCTCCCGCACAGGGGACGGTGTCGATGTGGGAGCCGACCAGGATCCGCGGCAGGTCCTCCGAGCCCTCCAAGACGCCCGAAACGTTGGCGGCCCCGTCCTGGTGGGTCGCCAGATCGGCCGCCCGGATCCGCTGCTCCAGCCAGCGTTTGCCTTCCATATCGGCGTCGGTAAACGCCATCCGGTAGATTCCGCGGTCCTCTTCATCACGACCGATCTCGGCGAGTTCCAGCACGTCCGTCTTGATCCGTTCCAGATCGACCCGTAAGTCGGTGCGCGACTGCGTGCTGGAAGAGGTTGCCATGGCGCGACTCTTGACGGAAAGGGAGGGCGGGTGATTCGGGAGAGGGCAGGGGGAGGAGGTGTTTTTCGGACAGCTGCCTAATCGACTGCGGGCAAGGGGGCTCCTTGCACGTACTGGCCATGCAACATGTGAAGCTGCAACAGGTGGTTCATCAGGATGTCGTTGCGACGGGCCTGCGTGCCGTCGGCCTCTTCCCAGGCATCGCCGATGAAGCGGTTGACCGCCTGGTGATCGAACATGCCCAGCGAGTCCATCCGGTCTTGCTGCAGCCAATGGTCGATCATCTCGGTGATCGCCGCCCGTTTGACCGGATCGGTGTGCGCCGGTGGCGCCATGAACGCAAATTTTTCGCGTTCGTAAAGCTCCTTCGGCAGGATGTTGACCATCGCTTCCCGTAACACCCACTTTTCGATGCCGTCGCGAATGCGGACTTCGGGCGGGATGGTGACGGCGTATTCGGCCACATGGTGATCGAGGAAAGCGGGGCGGGCCTCCATGCTGTTGGCCATGTCCATCCGGTCACCGCCCCAGGTGAGGATTTGCCCCTCCAACATCGTCTTGCTCCAGGTGTACTGCGAGATGTCGAGGCGGTGTCGACCGCGCACCTGGGCCGGGTCGATCGCTTCGGCGACCGCGGCCACCGGGTCGTACTCGTCGAACAGATCACGCATCGCTCCCGAGAGGAGCGGACGAACCCGCTGGAGCGTCAGCATCCAGGGCTGAATCCACGAAGGGGTGAAGCCGCAGAGATCCTGCCAAGCCTCGTGCTGCTGCTCCTCCTCGGCCAGGATCGCCCCCGAAAAGACGCTAGCGGATTCTTGCGGTCCGAGCCAATCGCGTTTGAAGAAGGGGTACCCGCCGAACAGTTCATCCGAACCTTCCCCCGTGATCACGGCCTTGTAATTGCAAGCGCGTACGCGACGGCTCATGTGCCATTTGGCCACCGCCAAGGTGTTGTAGAACGTCCAGATCGGAAGAGC
>CAYNVI010000215.1:0-7857 GCA_964400585.1 uncultured Pirellulaceae bacterium
GGCCGCTCCCGCGACGGCAGATCACTGCAGCGCTTCTTCGGAGCTTTCGGCCGAGACGATCTCCGATTCTTCGTCTTCGTCCTGGATGTAGGTCTGCCCGCGGTAGGTTTTGACGACCGCCAGGAACAATAACGCCGCCACCAACATCAGTCCGGTGAAGAACCAGTAGTAACTGGCCCCCGGCAGTTTGCTGGTACCGTCGCTGTTCTGGATGAACAGATTGACCAACGCGGTGATAAAATTGCCTGCCGCCACCGACAGCATGTACAGGCTCATCACGATCGACTTGAGGCTGTTGGGGGACTGGGTGTAACTGAATTCGAGGCAGGTGATCGAGACCATCACCTCGGCGGCGGTGAGCACGACGTAGGCGAGGATCTGCCAACTGATATTCGGCCGCCCGCCGTTTTGAATCGCGGTCTCGATCAACGCACTGATCGTGAACGCCCCGACCGTGATGAACATCCCCACCGCGACGCGGCGGAGCGGCGTGAAGTGGCAAAACCGTCCCACCAGGGGATAGATCCCAAAGCTGAAGACCGGCACCAGCGCCATCACCAACATCGGATTGGCCGCCTGCACCTGGCTGGGCAGGATCTCGATCCCCAGCAACGTGGTGTCCATCGACTTGGCCTGCAACACCCAAGCGCTGGCCGTTTGATCGAAGAGGCTCCAGAAAACCGCCACCAGCACGTAGATCGGCAGCAATCCCAAGATCGCCCGGCGTCCCTCGGGACCAAACATGTCGCCAAAGACTTTCTGCGGTCCCCGTGCCGGAATATGCACAAACCGGTTCCTGCCCATCCAGAAGAGGACCGTGGCGATCGCCATCAAGATGCCGGGCACGGCAAAGGCGACATGCGGGCCATAGCGATCGAGCAACACCGGCGTCAGCAAGGTGGAAGCGAAGGCCCCCAGGTTGATCGCAAAGTAAAAGAAACTGAAGACCTTCTCCAGCAGGTGCCGGTTGCGGCTGCCAAATTGGTCGCCGACGTGGGCGGAGACGCATGGCTTGATCGCCCCCGTCCCCAAGGCGATCAGCCCCAGTCCGAGCCCCAAGCCCAGCCGCGTTTCATCGATCGCCAGGGCCAGATGCCCCAGGCAGTAGAGGATGGACAGCCAGAGGATGGTTTTGTATTTGCCGAAAAAGCAGTCGGCGACCAATGCCCCCAGCAAGGGTGTGAAGTAGGCCGCCATCACAAAGGCGTGCACCCAGAACTTCGCCTTCTCGTCGCCCATCGGGGCGACGTCGCCCTGGCTGTTCAGCAGGTACTCGGTCATGAAGACCGTCAGGATCGCCTTCATCCCGTAAAAGCTAAACCGTTCGGCCGCTTCATTACCGACGATGAAGGGAATCCCCGGCGGCATCTTGTCGGTCTGATAAGGCGTCGTCTGGTAGGACGGCGAAGCTGAATCATTCATCGGAATTCCACACGATCGTCAACGGGTGTAAAGCTCACACGGGCGCTTGTTTGGCATCCTTGGCGACTTCCGGGGCCCCCTGCAAGACAGGCTGCATTCCGTCGTGGTAATAGACCCGGTTTCGCCCCATTCCCTTGGCTTGGTACAAAGCCTGATCGGCGCAGCGAATCAACGACGGCAGGCTGCCGTCGTCCTGCACCTCGCAGAGACCGATGCTGATCGTCACCGACACCGACGCGTCCCCGGCGGAGACCTGTCGCCGGCTGATGATGCGGCGCATCTGATTGGCTCGATCGGCCGCCACGCGGAGCGGCGCCGGCAAGATGGCGGCAAATTCTTCGCCGCCAAAACGGGCCACGATCTCCGCGGTCTTGAGCTCCTCGGCCATCGAGGTGGCGACCTGGCGGAGCACTTCATCCCCGGCCGGATGGCCAAGCTCGTCGTTGATCTGCTTGAAGTGGTCGATGTCGACCAAGATCAGCACAAAGGCCGGCCGCGTCCCTTTCTGGAAAGCGGCGAACGATTCCTCGAGTTTTTGATCGAGGGCCCGGCGATTGGCGAGCCCCGTGAGGGCGTCGGTGCGGGCCTCCGAGAGATAGCTTTCCAGCTGCCGCGTTTGCTTTTCCAATTGATTCTCGGCCACATCAAGCCGCTGCTTCAATTCGCGGTTGCTCTGCATGATCTCGGTCAGTAATCCCGGCACATCGTCCTGGGAGGCACCATTGGTCGCCGTCTCCGCGACGCCCCGCGAAAGCTCGCCCAGACGATCCTGGTAGCGGGAGACGTGCCCCGAGTATTCGCTGGTCCAGCGCCCTAACTGTTGCAGCAACTGCAGGATTCCGCCCTGGTCGATCACCTGGTTGTGGCGGATCGCGCGACGTTTGCCCAGGCGATAGCCGATGGCCCCTCCGATCGCGATCAGGCAGGATCCCAGGCCGAGACCCGAGAAGAAGAGGTTGGCATGTTCCACGGTGGTCCTCGACGCAGCCAGACGATGATGATCGAGCCTTCCAGCCGGGAGATCGCTTCCGCCGCTTACACGACCTCTCCGTCCTCGATCCGTTCTCCACGCGCGATCACGACCACCCCGTTGGGACTCACGGTGAAGCCCCGTTCGCGATCTTCGTCGGGATCATAGCCGATTTGCGTCCCCGCGGGGATATGGACTCCCTTGTCGATGATCGCCCGGCGGATCTTGGCATGGCGGCCGACATCGACCCCTTCGAAGAGGATACTGTCGTCCAGGGTGGCGTAACTGTTGACCCGCACGCCCGGTCCGATCACGCAGCGGCGGGCCGAACCGCCACTAAAAATGGCCCCCTGACAGACGATCGAATCGAGCGCCTGGCCACAGCGCCCCCCCTTCCCGTCACTGCCGAACACGAACTTGGGGGGTGGCAGGTTCGGCTGAAAACCGCGGATCGGCCAGGTCTCGTCGTAAAGATTCAGCTGGGGGTCGACGTGGATCAGATCCATGTTGGCTTCGAAATAGGCATCGATCGTCCCGACATCGCGCCAGTAGGCTTCCCCTTTGGTGCCCCCTTCCGCATCACGATTTTCATCCCGAAAGGGGAAGGCAAAGACACGGTGCCCGGCGATCGCCTCCGGGATGATGTCGCCGCCAAAATCGTGGCGGCTCCCTTCCACGGTCGCGTCCTGACAGAGCTTTTCGAACAGAAACCGGGATTTGAAGACGTAGATCCCCATCGATGCCAAACAGCGGTCGGGCTCGTCGGGCAGGCTCCGCGGCTCGGCAGGCTTCTCCTGAAAACCGATGATCCGCTGTTCACCGTCGACCTGCATCACCCCGAATTGGCGCGCTTCTTCGACCGAGACCCGGAGGGCGCCGACGGTGATGTCGGCATCCTGCTGACGGTGGTAATCGACCATCGCCCCGTAGTCCATCTTGTAGATGTGATCGCCCGCCAGCACGACGACATGCTCGGGACGCTCGCGCTCGATCGCGTAGATGTTCTGATAGACCGCGTCGGCTGTCCCCTGGTACCAGTTGTCATCGATCCGCTGCTGCGGCGGGACGACGTCGATGAACTCGCCCAGTTCGCGACAGAAATAATGCCGCCAACCGACATTGATGTGCCGATCGAGGCTCTGCGCCTTGTACTGGGTCAACAGCAGTAACCGCCGCATCCCGCTGTTGAGGCAATTGCTGAGGGCAAAGTCGATGATGCGATAGAGCCCGCCGATCGGCACCGCGGGCTTCGCGCGATCTCGAGTCAGCGGCTCCAGCCGCGCGCCGCGTCCGCCAGCCAGAATCACCACTACCGTATCGCGCATCCTCAAATCCCCTTCGTCCTTGCTTAAATGCCCACCCGCCAGCGGCCGCCTGCTGGGCCGCCGCATCACGCCACCACTACTCGACCACTTCCAGGGTGATCGGTCGCGAAGCGATCCCGCCATCAACGTTGGCCTTCAAAAAGAAGGAACGCGTCCCCGCCGCGGCGATCGGCGCGGCGGTCAGAAAAAACTCTCGCTCCTCGGCCCCTTCCACGATCAACAGACCGTTCAGCCCAATGTTATCCACAAACACGCCGTGGGGGGCGTTGCGGGCGGCGGTTTCTTTCCCCAACGCCACCTCGCCCGTAAAGCCATGACGGATGACCCGGACACGGGCCCGGACGGTCCCCCCCGGGGTGATCCGCAACGTCCACGGCTCGCCCGCCGTCACCTCGCGGTCGGCCGGCTGCAACACCACTTGCAGCTTAGGCTCACCTCCTCGTTGAACGGTGCCGGCGTTGGCGACCGCGTGCTCGACCTTGCGGCCGGCGATCAGCGCCGTCGCCGTGACCTGTAAGGGGGCAGCCGCCGCATCCGCGGGAGGGGCTTGGGGATCGGCCCAGACGACCGCCGCCGCCTGATCCTGCCCCGCCTCGATCCAGACCGGCGTACTGACATGCAGGCCTGCCGGCAAACCGGAGATGTCGAAGCGGATTGGCCCTTGGTACCCGTCCAGCCGGTCCGCCCGCAGCGTCAATTCGCGGCCGGCCCCTTGCGGGATCGGCCGGCCGATCGCCTGCACGGCCGGCGCGAAATCGGGCTCGGCCGGTCGGGCCGTCAAGCGATACCGCAAATCGTCGCCCCCCAGCCCGCGGGAATCCCGCAGGTTCACCAACACGGTGCCCGTCGCCGGGGCGGTAAAAATCAGCCGGCTGTCGGTCCCCCGCTGCTGCCACGGATCGTCGTCGTTCATCACCGGGACCTCGAACACCGGCAGGCCGTTGGCCACCGGCGGTTGGCCGGGCCGCAGCGGGCGGACGATGTAGGCCGGTTCCCCCAACGCATGGGTCACCGGGGAGGTTCCGAAATAGGTCCAGCGCTTGCCGCTGCCGGGATAGACATTGAATCCCGAATCGGGGCCGCGCGGATAAATCGCCAGCTTCGTCACCTCGCCGCCCGCATAGAGGTAATCATCCAGTTCCATCTCCTCCCAAGCGAACAGGCGGAAATCACCCGACTGCGTGCTGTCCTTGCCCCGGAAGGTGAAATACGATTCCCGCACCGCCTGCAAGCGGACCGCGGTCAAGGGCAGCCCGGTGGCCGGCGCGCAGACTTCGACGACCGTATCGAGCGGCGATCGGTCGCCCGCAGCGGTCGCTTCGATCACCCACACCTCCCCCGCTTCGACCTCCAACGCGTACCAGTCGACCTCCCCCTCGCCGGCTGCCGTCTCGGCGACGACCCCGTCGACGATCAGGCCCCGTCGCCCCTCCGCAACCGGCTGCCCTTCCAGCAAGGCGGGGGCGGTTTCCGCCAACGGTTGGGCCTGGGCCGCCTCGCGGTAGGCGGTTTCACGGATCGCCGCGGGAAGATCAAGCTGGACGTAGACCGGTTCAACCTCCGCCGCTTCACGCCCGGCCGTGGCAGGCTCGCCGGAGGCAAGCTCGCCGGAGGCAGGCTCGGCGGCCGCCTCGCCCTGCAGGGGTTGGCGGATGACTTCGCCATCCATCAAGGCGACGACCGCCTGGTCTCCGCGGGGAAAGATCGCCAGGTCCGCGATCGCCTCGCCCAGGGCCGCCACGGTCCTTTGCGGTTGCCAGGCTTGTGTATCAAAAGCCTTGACGCGGCCGCCCTGACTGACGACCAACAGGCGTTCCCCATCGGGGGTCAGGCGGAGGCGGGTCAGCGGACTTTCATCGGCGAAGCGGGTGACCAGCAAGGGATTGATCCGAGGCGTTTCGCGGGAGACGATTTTCCAGACACGAAACCGCTGATCGGCGCCGGCCGCGATCAGGCGGTCGCCGGCGGGCGTGAACAAGACATCCAAGACCTCGCCCTGCGGCTGCGGCAGCGTGTCCATCCGTTGGCCGCTCGCGACCGCCCATAGCTTGACCGTCTCGTCGGCGCTGGCCGACGCCAACAGGCTGCCGTCGGGCGAGAAGGCGACTCGAAACACCGCTCCGTTGTGGCCTTCCAGCGTCTGCAGGACTTCGCCGCTGGCCACGTCCCACACGACCACTCGGCGGTCGTAGCCGGCGGTGGCAATCCGCGTCTCGTCGGGAGAGAAACGGGCGGTATAGAGGACATCGCGGTGCCCCTCCAGCGACTGCAGCACCTTCCCCGCAGCCCACTCGTACAGCACCGCCCCGCCCTGCAATCCGCTGACGCCGCCGGCGACCAGCAACCGCTTGCCCGCTCGATCGAAACGCAGCGCGTTGATCTTGCCGGCGGGGTAGTCGAGCGTCTGCAAGGGGGCTTGCCCAGCCGCGTCCCAGATCTCGACCCGGCCGAAGCGAGCCCGCGCGATCCGTTTGCCGTCGGGCGTGATCGCCAGCGCCGTGACCGGCTGCTGGTCGAGCGGGGCGGCCGGCAGGTCCGGCGTCTGCAACTCGGGCCGAGGCGCATCGCCCTCCGGCCCCGCTGCGCCCTCTTCGATCCACGCCTTCAACACGTCCAGCTCCGACGCCGAGAGGGGCTCTTCCCCGTCCGGCGGCATCACCGGTTCCAGCGTCCCGGCGGCCATCCGAAACATCCGGCTGCTGGCGGCGACGCCGGCGGTGAAAGCCGGTCCCTGCCCGCCGCCAGCGGCGAGGGCGGCGAACGATTCGAGGTTCAGTCCCCCCGAGGCGTCGTCGGCATTATGGCAACCGGCACAGCGAGCGCGGAGGATCGGCAGGACGTCCCCGCGAAAATCGACCGTCGGCTCCTCCGCCGCCGCGCCCTCGCCGGCCCCGCCCAGCAGCCCCAGCCCCGCCATCAGGGCCAGCAGCGATGACCGCCAATCATTCGTCTTCCAACACCACATAGGATTGCTCGGGAATCGTCGGTAAAAGGTTGCGAACAAACAGGCCGCCGGGCCAGCGTCACCGGCGCCGCTTAGCGGCTGTCAGTGATTGAAGAGAAACTCGGTGCTCGACAGGACGCTCCAGTAAGCATCTTCCCAGGCGGTGCGGCGGTCGGCTTCGTCATACTCGGCGACCACCTGCAGCACCGTCTCCCGCTCCGCCTCGCTGGGCAACCGCCCGAGCGCCGATAAGAAGAGATGTTCGAGGATCTCGGCATCGCTCCGCCCCGCCTCGAGCTGCCGGCCGATCACGTTGGCATCTTCCCCCAATTTAGGATTCAGCGTTTTGCCATTGGAAAGGTGCAGCACCTGCACCATGCTGGGCTCGGAACTCCGCTCGCACGCGCAGGTGATCTCGCGGGGGTTCCGGCCGAACGTCTTCAGGAAATACGACTGGACCGCCGAATCGTACAGTTGCAGGGCCCGGGTTCCCGCGGGATAAAAATCGGTCGCTTGGCGATCGGCCCCGGGGAACGCGATCTCGGTAAACGGGGTCGATGTCTCCAGCACCTGATCGATCCCGTCGAGGAGGACTTCGGCCATCAACCGCCTTGGGTAATAGCGGCTGAAGTACCGCGGTTCCGGTTCGTTTTGCGGGGAGGGCTCGCTACTCCGCTGATAGGTCTCGCTCCGCAGGATCGTCCGCATCAATTCCTGCAGATCGAAATCGGCCGCCACCAAATGCTCGGCCAAGGCGGCCAGCAACGGTTCATTCGAAGCGGGGTTACTGAGCCGCAGGTCATCGACCTCTTCGACCAATCCGACAGCGAAAAAGTTCGCCCAGATGCGATTGCTGATCGCGCGGGCAAAGTACGGGTTCTCGGGCGAGACCATCCAATCGGCCAGGGCTTCGCGACGGTCGCTCGGGTCGTCGATCGGCAGCGGTTCGGCATCGAGCGGTGCCGGCGGCTGTGGCTTACCGAGCGACGGCTGGATCAGGTCCCCCGACTTGGCCACATACAAGGTGCGGATCCCGTCGCCGTTGCGAGAATCGCCGCCCCACCCTTTGGCCCGCACGCGGGCGAACAGGTTGGCCATCGCGTAGTACTGGTCGTTGGTCCATTTTTCCAACGGATGGTTGTGGCATTTGGCGCAACCGATCGACAATCCCAGGAATGCCTGACAAGCGTTCTCCG
>CAYNVI010000216.1:0-7831 GCA_964400585.1 uncultured Pirellulaceae bacterium
GACAAAACCACGGCAAGGGAGGGAGCGATGTCTTATGATGATTGGCGTTATGCCAGGATTCCCGCCGTTCTTCTCTTCGTTCGGATTCACCAAGGATTACGGTTCATGCGGTCGTCTTTTCGCTGGCTCGGTCTGCTCGGCACGTTGTGCTTGATCGGCTGTGGCGACTCCACCTCGCAGCCGTCGGCTTCTCAGGAAACGCCCGATTCTCAGGAAACGGCTGACGACGCGATGGCGCCCTCCGCTGCCTCGCTGCCGGAACCGCTCGACTCGTCGACCGCGGGAGCGAGTGGCCCGCCTCCAGGAAACGGCGGAGGCGAACGCGCTCCAGCGGAGGGCGGAAACGCTGGCGAGCGGGCTGCGGCGACCGGCGATGGCATGGCCGGCTCCGGGGACGTCGCCGACCAACCGCCCGGCGAACCTGCTCTTCCCACCGATCGTTTGCAATTGGCAGCCGACCTGCCGCCGGCCGCCTTGATCAAATTTCTCGGCGAGGCCGACCGGGAACTCCGCACGGTCGCCGCCTCCGCCACATCGGCCGCCGAATTCGAACAGCTGGAACCCGAATTACGGCGTCTGGCAGGCCTGAAGCGCGAAGCGGCCGATCGGGTCATCGCCGTGCCGTCCGTGCCTCCCGCGTTGCGGAAGCAAGCCAAACGAGGACGCCTGCAGGCCCTCTCCCACTTGGCTGCGATGGGCGACCTGCGGGCGGCCGAGCAACTCGAAAGCGAAGCGGAACGTCTGGCTGATTCGAGCGACCCGCTGCTGGCGATCGAGAGCCGGTTGGTCCTGATCGGCTTCGCACTCGATGCCTTGCAGGCGGGAACCACGGAAGATCCGCAACCGATCGTCGAGCTGGTCTCGGAGCTGACCGCCGATGCCGAAAGGCTGGACATGCCCGCCTTGATGGCGATCGGTCAGACCCGCGCGGTCTTGCAACAATACGGATACGAGGCGGCTGCTCAACAAGTCCGCGACCAACTCGTCCTCGCCTTTGCGGACCATCCCGACCCCGAACTGGCTGCCTTGGCCCGGCAGCTGGCCGGCACCGAACGCTTCGATCGTCTCGATGCCCTGCAACGATCGCTGGAACGTGGCGAAACGGTGACGCCGACCGAGTGGGAACGGGCCGCCAAGACGGTCGCCGAACAAGCTCCCGATCGACTCACTTTGGAATACCTCGCCAGCGCGGCGCTGGCCTTTGAAAGCCAAAACCTCGCCCCCTTTGCCGAGACCACCTACGAGTTGTTGCGGTCGATCTATGCCGACCGGGAAACGGACGGGTTGTCGAAAGAACTGGCGCGGATCCTCGGCAGCCGCGAAGCTCGCCAGGAAATCGTGGGCACCCCGCTGGAAATCGATCTGCCAGGGCTTCAAGGCGAAGCGATCGATTGGTCACGCTACCGCGGGAAAGTCGTCCTGGTCCCGTTTTGGGCGGCCGAGTATCCTGACTCGATCACGATCTTCCCGCTGCTCGAACAGGTGCGGGCGGCCGACCCCGATCGGATTGCGATCCTGGGCGTCAATCTCGATCTGGAGGATGCCTCGGTCGCGGCGCTGACGAGCCAGATCCAGCCTGACTGGGCCAGCGTGCGGAGCCCTGATCCGGCCGACCGCGGGGCGCAAAACGCCCTGGCGCAACAGGTCGGCCTGGCCTCGATGCCCTTCGTCGTCGTCGTCGATCCCCAAGGACGCGTCGCCGCCGTTTCGATGACCGGCGACGACCTCGAACAGGTGGTCAGTCGTCTCCTGCAGGAAGCGTGATCGCGGTCCGCGCGGTCTCGATCCAGCGGGAGATCTTGGCCCGCTCGGGAATCTGCCGATGGCGGAGCAACCGCTGTCCCGCCGTCGACAGCCCGAACCGCACCAGGTCGCGATGCAGGTGACCGGCAGATTCGCCGGCCAACCGCGACCGACGGCGACGATGGACCGCAAACAACATCATCGCCTCGTACGGTTTCATCCCCGGCATCGAGGCGGCGAACCGGACGGCCTGCTGCCAGCGTTGCAATTTGCGGATTTCCCGCGGCGTCATTCCCAGGGCTCGCCACCGCGCCGCCGGGATGTCGAGGAATTGCCCTACCGTGTGGATCTCCAAGGCGGCGAAGCGGGTTCGCCAGCGGCGTCCGAAGAGTCCCGCCTTCGCCACCGGCATCGTCTGCAGACGTGCCCAGCGAGCACGCTGACGGACCGGCGAGGCGGACGATCCGGTCGCCGCTGTGACTGGCATTCGCATCAGGAAGAGCTGCGGTTCGGCCGCCTCCCCCCGCGCTGCAATGATATGTCTCGAGGCGACCGGTTCCGCGAGAGGGGGCTCCGCTTCCGGCGGTCCCTGCGACGAGCGCGTCCCGCTCCAGCCGATCAGTGCTACCAAACGCTGCCACATCCCGTTTCCCTCCGTGCCTGCTGGCCAAGCCTGGGCGTTCCGAAGCCCACCGGATGGTACGCGCTGGGGCGGTCGCCACCCACACCAATTTATCGCCACGCCATCCGCACCAGCTGCCACGCCGAGCGGACCGCTTCTCGCGACGTCAACTTGCTCTCCCCCTGACGACGGTCGACGAAGGTGATCGGGATTTCGACCATCGAGGCCCCCTCGGCTCGCAGCCGCACGAGCAGTTCCTCGAGCATCGCGTAGCCGCCGCTGCGGAGCCCGCTGAGAGGCACTTGGCGGAGCCGGGCGACGCGGTAACAGCGGAGCGAACCGCTGCAGTCGTGGACCGGTAACCGCAGGATCGCCGTGGCGAAGCCATTGACCAGGCGGCTCATCATCCGCCGCCGCAAGGGCCACCCTTCGACCCCTCCTTGGGCCACATAACGGGAGCCGATCACGACGTCGATCGGTGGCACGGTGTCCGCTTGGGCCGTTGCCAACAACCGCGGCAGATCAGCCGGGTTATGGCTCAGGTCGGCATCGAGGTTCAGCAAAAAGTCATATTCTTGCTCGATCGCATAGGCGATGCCTTCCCGCAAGGCGCTGCCCAATCCTCGCTGGTCGCGGCGAATCCGAACTTGCAGCCGCGGGTCCTCCGCCGCCGCCTGCTCGGCCAGCCTTCCCGTGCCATCGGGCGAATTGTCATCGATCACCAGGATATCGGCGGCCGGCAGCGCGGCCTCGATCCTCTCCAACAGCAGCGGCAGGTTTTCCGCCTCGTCGAGGGTCAAGATCAACACGAGGACCCGGAGCTGTGCGGGTTGGGTCGAAGCCGCGGGGCGGGCGGGGGGGGCAGAAGCAGACACCGCGAAACGACGATAACCTGGAAAAGCAGCGGGGAACCCCGGTCGCTGGACGCGGCGGGAGGAAACGATCGACTAGCTGGACAGCGCCGCTTTTCGATCACTTGAGCGGTTTCGCCGCTAGCCGTCGGCCCGTCAACGAAAGGCCGGGGGCTAACGCCCACCCGCTCATCCAAAGTGGCGCTGACCCGCCAGTGTATGCGGAAGCTGGGAGCCTTCCCAAGGGGCGAACCGAACCGCCCGCCCTTTCCCGCTCAGGCCGCCGCCGTCGTCACGATTTGAATCGTCTCGGAATCGCAGGGTTGCGTCCCCAACCGGATCCGCCGCGCCCAGGCAGGCAGCAGCATCGACTCGCCGGCGACGCCCACCACCAAAGGGCGACGTTGACCGGCGGGGCGGCCGACCGTCATCCCGACCGAAACGCTCGCCTCCGGCGGCATCACCGTCGACAACTTGGCCACCTCCCGCAACGCCCGCCAACGCAATGCCAAAGCCAGCGGGCCGTCGGGATCGACGATCAGGTCAAAGCGGAGCGGTCGCTTTGTCTGTTGAATCAGGCAAGCGGCGAGGCAGCCAAAGAAAGGAGGCCGCAGCGAGAGCCCCCGCTCCAGGGTCAGTACCGGGCAATAACCGCTCGCATCGCTCAGTTCAATCAGACGACCAGCCAGCCCGTCCATCGTAGTGCGATCGGTCATGAACCATCCTTGTGGGTCGAGAGAAGTCCAGCAACATAGTTCGCGGCGATGCCTTGGCGTCCTGCCCGGGACATCGCACCTCCGAAGTCATGCGTCCTGGGGACGCGTTCACGCCTCCTTCACTCCCCTTGCCGCAAGCGGTTGAACAAAGCCTCGTAGTCGCGTGAATCGCTGGCGTCGTCATCAAACAAGGGAGCTTGGATGCGGAGCGGTTCCACCTCGATCGCCTCCTCGATCACCAACAGGTCACTGTCGTCGGCGAGCTGGATATCATGTGGTTCCTGCGCGGACGTCTCCGCCCGACCGGTCGTTGCCACGCGCGTCAACGGCTCGACCTGCGACGGCTCGGCTTGCGACAGCTCAACCTGCGACGAATCGACCGGCGACGGCTCGGCTTGCGACGGCTCGGTGGTTTCCCGGGCCAACCCGATCAATTGTTCGTGCAGGCTTCGCTCGAGCCCCAGCGGCGCGGCGGCGTCCGCCGCCGCCTGGCTGTCGTCCGCTCCGCCCGGCTCCCCGCTGCCGTAATTCCGCTCGGCCGGGATCGTTTCCTCGTCTTCGAAATCGTCACCGAACAGTTCGGCGATCGACAGCACCGGGGCGGCCGCTTCCGCGACGGGGGGAACGACCCATTCACGGGTCGGCCAGTCCGCCAGGTTCAGTTCATCATCCAGCGCCCGCGCAGACTCGGACTCCTCGACCCACATCGGTTCGGGCGAGTGGTCTCCCGCCAACTGCTGTAACGATTCGGTCATCCGTTCCAAGTCGGCGGCCAACTGCGGATCGGCTTGGGCAATCGGATCGATTCGCTCCGACTCCGCCCCGGCTGTCGGTTCCGCCAGCGGGGTTTCGATGGTTTCGGGCACGGCCGGTGCCGCTGGCCAGCCGGCCACCGCGGGCGGCTCCGGCTCCGCTTGCCGCGGATCGTCTTCGGGCGTCAGCAACCCGAATTCGACAATCGAAGTGGCCGGGGCAAGCTCGGGGGGCGTCTTTCCCGCGATCCCCTCGGCGTCGACGGCGGCAGCGCCCAGTTTCCCTGCCACGTCGGCATCGGTGACGGGACTCGGCAGTTGCTGCATGGTTTGCCAAACGCGGTCGATCAGCGTCGCATCGAGCCGGCCGCTGCCGGCCAGCGAGAGCGTCTGACGCATGAATTGATTCAGCAACCGGGGGATCCCCCCGGTCGCTTGATGAACCAAGCGGACCGCCTCGTCGTCGATCGTTCGCGCCGCGTCGGCGGTCCCCCGGGCCAAGGCGTCGCGGAGGTAATGGGCGGCTTCCTCGCGGCTCAGCGGATGCAGATAACAACGGCTCGCAATCCGCTGCTGCAGCGAATCGAGCGCGGGATCCTGCAGACGCTCTTCCAACCCGGGATGCCCCGCCAAGATCGTCCGGACCCGCGGTTCGCCGTCACGCACGATGTTCGTGATCATCCGGACTTCTTCCAACAGCTTCGGCGACAAGCCTTGGGCTTCATCGATGATCAGCGCTAAGGCCGACTTGGCCGAACCCCGCATCCCTTGCGTCAAGTGATCGATCAATGCCAGCCGAAGTTCCCCTTCCGAAAGATCGCGGTAGGGAAGGTTCAGATGGAAAAGGATGTGCTGGAGCAGCGTTTCGCCGTTGTTCAATTGCGAATCGGCCAGCAGGACCACGTGAAACTCTTCCCGCAACGCTTCGGCCAACAGGCAGCAGAGCAACGATTTGCCGGTGCCGGTCGGCCCGACCACCAGGCCCACCCCTTCTCCGCCGCGGATCACTTCGGTCAGACGCTGGCAAGACGCCGCCACCGAACCCACGGCGGTGTAACCATCCACATTCGGGACCGCAGGAAACATGACAAAGCGGGAAGAGGAGGGCGAACGTTGCATGACGGCTCGTCTGATCCGATGAGAGGAAAAAGAGGTTCGACGGCTGCCCCGCGTCCCCGCCGCTTCCGGCAACGCCGCCGCTCTCGGATCGGCGACGGCAAGCCAGAAACAGGGCCGGTCCCCGGTGAGACACGGCAGCCTTTCGGTTATCGGCAAACGCGACCAAGGGACTGCAACCGAACCAATCCGCCGGGAGGGAAGAATCGGCCCGGCACGACGCAGCCGATCGCCCCACGCCCCCCAGGCCGGCTATCCTAGCCCGCCAAGCATCCCCAACACGAATAATCCCCATGCCAGCAGCACCACGCCGCCGCGGAGCCGGTCGGCGAACCGCCGGCGTTGGACGACCCAGTCTGCGGGCAGCTCCAGGCATTCTGTGCCCGGTTTCGTCGGCCAGCCTGCGCCGCTGCCAAGCGTCGGCGGGGCGAGCCCGGCGGGCCAGTAGGTCATCCCCAAGGCAGCCAGGGCGGCGAGCGCCAAGATCGTGATCCCGCCTGCCGGCCGGGGCCGGCCAGGGAGCGTCTCGCCCACCGAAACCCGCAGGCCGTCGCCGGCGGCATCCGACACGGGCAAGCTTGCCAGCAGGCGGGCGGCTGCCCGTTCCGCCCGGTGACGCTCTGCTTCCCAATAGACCGCATCGATCCGCGGCGTTTCCTCGACGGCAGGAACCGCGTGAACGACCGGCTGCACCCCGCCTTCCTCGCGGCTTGGCAGCCCTGCGGTAGTGACCGCTTCCGGCAGACGCCCCGACCGCGCGGACAGGCGGTCGCGTTCCGCATAGTACGAGGCCGCCGCCATCCGCCACCGCTCCGCGTAATACGAGGCGGGCAACGTCGGACGCGATCCCGTTCGCGCCGCCGCCGCCGCGGCTTCCAGCCGCCGGAGCGTGGGCGACCCGGCGGGCACCCGCAGGCTGCGGCGCAGCGGGGCAGCCGTCCGCTCGGACCTCGCCTCGGCCGAAGTCGCGGCGACGGAGCCTTCGATCGTGACCCGACAGAGGGCCGGTCCGCGCGGCACCCAGGGCAGCAAGCTGGCCCACACCGCACAGCCGACGATCAGGGGGGCGTGCCAGCGGGCAATCCCCGCCTCGCGGACCGCCCGCACGGGAGACAACCAAACGGAAAACAACCGGTTCATGACAGAGGACTCTGCGGCGAGGCGATGGTGCAGAAAGATCTCCCTGCTCCCCGCAGAGGAGATTCAGGGTGCCGTGCGGAAGATGTGTTGTGACAGGATCGGTGTTGCCCGACGTTGTTCACCAGGCGAAGCCTTTTTCAGCCCGTCCTGCATAACGACCCGTTGCTAGGTGCGTCGGGTCGCCTGCTCCTTTACTATTTCGGTTCCACGGTCCCGCGGCTTCGCATCGCTTCGCAAGAAAACACGGTTGGCGAGCGCTCGCCAAGGCTTTCGCCGCCGCGTACGCCATGCCCGCTCGCCCGCGTCGGCTTGCCGGGATCCACGCTTCTCGAGATCCACGCCTGCCGAGATCCATGTCCCACGCAACGCTTCCCTTCCGGATCAAGATCTGTGGTGTCCGTCGAGCGGAGGACATCGAAGCCACCCGCCAATCGGGGGGAGACGCGGTCGGGCTCAATTTTTTCCCGCCGAGCATTCGGTATCTCGAGCCGGACGGCGAGGCCGCCCAGCAAGTCGCCGCGGCGAGCCATCGCGCGGGGCTGCAAACGGTCGGCGTGTTTGTCGACGAAGCGGCCGACCGGATGGTCGAGATCGCCCGGCAATTGCAGCTCGACGCCATCCAACTGCACGGCGACGAATCGGTCGCCCTGGCCGCCTCGCTGGTCGCCGCCGGCTGCCGCGTGATCCGAGCCGTCCGCCTCCCGGCCGGTCCGCTCGCGGCCGCCGAAATCGATCGGCGCGTGCGTCCCTGGACCGAGGCGGGGGCCGCGCTCCTGATCGACGCCGACGGAGGAACCGGCTTTGGCGGATCGGGAGCGCGGCTCGATTGGCGATCGCTCGGGAACTGGTCCACGCACAGCCCTGACAAGCGGATCGAGTGGGCTCTCGCGG
>CAYNVI010000217.1:0-7798 GCA_964400585.1 uncultured Pirellulaceae bacterium
TACGTTCCAACCTGCGAACCGAGAACCTCAATGAAACGATTTAAAAACATACTTTTGTTACATGGGCGCGACGAAGCCACACGAGCCCAAGCCGCCAACTTGGCAAAGCAGAACGGGGCCAAGATTACGGTGGTGGAGGTGGTCAAGGACTTGCCGCAGGAGTGGCAGCACGCACGGGTGGGTGGAGCGCTGCTCGACATTCAGAAGCTGGTAATCACGGAATGCGAAGCTCGCTTAAAGGCTTTTATTGATCCGCTCACGCAAGATGGCGTCCGCGCGTCCATTAAAGTGCTTGTGGGAACTCCGTTTCTGGAGGTTATTCGCGAGGTGATCGCGAACAAGCGGGACCTGGTGATGATGACAGCCGAAGGGAAAGGGGGGTTGGAGGAACGGCTTTTTGGCAGCACTTCGCTGCACTTGCTGCGCAAATGCCCGTGCCCTGTTTGGGTGATGAAGCCAACCCAACGAGTGAGATTCCAACGAATCCTAGCTGCCGTTGACCCCGACCTGTCAGATGAAACGCGTGAATCGCTAAACGCGACCCTCGTGCAACTCGCTTTGGCACTTGCGAAAACTCATAACGCAGAGCTTCTCATTGCTCATGCCTGGACTGCATTTGGTGAAAATCTGTTGCGATCTCGATCGCAGATAGCTGACGCCGAAGTGCAGTCGTATGTTTGCGAAGTGGAGAAAAACGTTCGCCGCCGCATGGAGGGCATGCTTGCGAAGTATACCGATGGGGCCGCGGAAGTTCATCTGGTCAAAGGGGAAGCAGCTACGGTCATCCCGGACATTGCGAAATCCAAACGCGTCGATCTCTTGGTGATGGGTACCGTCTGTCGGACAGGTGTTGCTGGTTTTTTTATTGGGAACACGGCTGAGAAGATACTAAACGAGGTTGATTGTTCAGTGCTTACGGTCAAGCCTGAAGGCTTTGTGTCGCCCGTGAAGCTTGCATGAATACGGCTCTGGAACGGTGACCTTGGAATTGGAAAATATCTTCTACGAATTCGCAACCCTGTTAGCGACGGCCGGCGTCCTGGGGCTGGTCGGTCATTGGCTCAAGCAGCCGCTGATCGTCGCATTTATTGCGGTCGGTATTCTGGTTGGGCCCGCGGGGCTGAAGTGGGTGACCGTTGGCAGTGAGATTGATCTCCTGGCCAAAACAGGCATCGCCCTGCTGCTTTTCACGGTCGGACTCAAGCTGGATCTGCATGCGATCCGAACGATGGGGCCGGTCTCTTTGGCAACCGGCTTGGGGCAAGTCACTTTCACGTCGGTTCTCGGCTACGCGATTTGTCTGGTCTTGGGCCTGTCCCATCTGGCGTCACTTTATGTGGCCGTTGCTTTGACGTTTTCCAGCACGATCATTATCGTCAAGCTATTATCCGATAAACGCGAGATTGATTCCTTGCATGGTCGGATTGCCATCGGATTTTTGATTGTTCAGGACTTGGTGGTTGTCCTTGTGATGATCGCGTTGACCGCATTCGGGGCCGGCCAGGGTGAGGGGCATTTCACGCAGGAGATCTTGCTTGTTGTCTTAAAGGGAGTCGGTCTGCTTGTGGTCGTTGGACTGCTAATGCGGTTTGTCATTCCGACCATTTCTCGACATGCTGCTCGCTCAAGCGAGCTGTTGACCACACTGGCCATCGCCTGGGCGGTGGCCCTCGCGGCGATTGGAGACGGGCTGGGCTTCAGCAAGGAAGTTGGAGCATTTCTCGCCGGCGTGTCGCTTGCGCCGCTGCCCTATCGAGAGGCGTTGGGCTCGCGTTTGGTGGGGCTCAGGGATTTTCTGTTGCTGTTTTTCTTCGTCGATTTAGGGGCCTATCTCAATCTGAGCGAATTGGGGGCACAGCTCACCCCAGCGTTGGTGCTCTCCCTTTTCGTATTGATCGGGAATCCTTTGATTGTTGTGGTCATCATGGGAGCGATGGGGTACCGAAAACGGACAGGATTTCTGGCTGGATTGACTGTCGGACAGATCAGCGAATTCTCGCTGATGCTCGCTGCGCTGGGCAGGAACCTGGGTCACATTGGAAATGAAACGGTCGCGCTGATCACCGTAGTCGGTCTGGTGACAATCACTTTGTCGACTTACTTGATTATCTATTCCTACCCGATTTACGAGCGGTTGGCCCCCATGCTATCCAAGTTCGAGCGAAAGTCGCCCTACCGCGAAGTCGCCTTCGAGACGACTGCCGAACCGTTGCGAGGTTTCGATGTGATCGTGTTTGGGCTGGGAAGGTACGGCAAACAGATCGCCCGAGCATTGACCGAGCGCGGCAGACGCGTTTTGGGCGTGGACTTCGACCCGGAATTGGTAGAACGCTTGCGCGCCAGGGGGCAGGCCGTCGTGTACGGCGACGCTGAAGATCCCGAATTTGCTTCGACATTGCCCTTGTCGCACGCACACTGGGTGGTTTGTTCGATCCCCCAGGTCACGGCGAATCTGGCGTTGTTACAGGTGTTATCGCGCCACGAATACTCAGGCCGGATCGCCACAACCGCTCACCACGAGCGTGATGCTGCAATCTTGAAAAATGCAGGAAGTGAGCTGGTGCTCTTGCCGTTTCAGGGCGGCGGTAAAGAAGCTGTCAATCAAATGTTTGAGCCGCGGAAACCCGAATCACTAGAACAGCCTCCGGAAGAATAAAGGTAAATCCCATTCATTACGGACGGAGGACCGGACTCGGATCGCTGGTGAAAAGAAATGGCATTTTGACGCTGAAGGCTTTCCGGGCATCCCGTCCTGTCAAAATAGTTAGCGGCGTGTTGATTTCCGAACGTTGACCGTTCGCGGCGCCCGGCGCGCCGGGTCAGCCCGAGACGGCGCCGAGAACGATGCGCGGGCGGCTCCATCGCGTTCCGACGGCGTCACAGCCGATCAGACGAAGGATCCATGCCGCTAATATGGTAAACGAGGCAAGCAACGCTCTTTCGGCGAACACTTGTGCGAACCTCGGCTTCCCGGCACCGATCAGTAGGCGCATGATGCGTCCCAGATGGAACGCCATCGCCGCACTGAGATATCGCTTTCGCACCTTTGCAATTCCGCGGAGCCACGTCCGACGCGCTCCTCCCGTATTACACGTGTGGGCGAACACCCGTTCGACGCGCTCGCTGCGAAGACGCTGAAGCCGACGCCCTCGTTTTCCCTTCGCGTTGCGACGGTTGCGTCGGTACGAAGCTTCACGACGTGCCGATTTGTCGCTCCAGGTTCGGTTGTTGCTTTGGGCCGGTTCAGGGATGTAGGTCCGGACGTTCGATTCGTTTTGAAGTTGATCCAGAGTCAGCTCGCCGTGGTAACCTTTGTCGGCGAACGCTTCCTTTACCTCGCATTTCTTTTCTGCCTCGCGAAGATTGGTCTGCGGTGCGTTGACCGTATCTCCAATCGTCCTCGTGTCGCCCTGGTTACCGTAATAAGTTTCCGCTGCGACGATGATCTCCGGTTCCAGGTCGACCGCGTTCTCCGCCTTGTATTCTAGGTGGTAGCGGCCGTTTTTCGTCTGCCCGATTCGGGAGTTCGGGTCGGTAGCGTTTTCCCACTCGTCGCAAGGCGGCCAAGGTCGACGTGTCTCGCCGCATGGAACTTCGCCAGAAGCACGCAACGAAGCAGCTGAGCAAAGTCAGGCAGTGGCTGGACGTCCAGGCCGGCGAGGTGACATCCAAGAGTCCACTGGGCGGGGCGATCCGCTACGCCCGGAACCACTGGGAGGCGTTGTGCCATTACACCGAGGACGGCGAACTGTCGATCGAGAACAATCTCTCGGAGCGAGCGCTGCGCTGCGTGGCCGTGGGCCGGAAGAACTGGATGTTCGCCGGCAGCGACCGTGGTGGGGAGACCGGCGCGGCACTGTTCAGCCTGATCGCCAGCTGCCAGCTGCTGGGCGTCGATCCTTATCACTACCTCCGCGGCTTGTTGACCGAGCTTCCCGGTCAGTCGGAGGGCGCCGATCTCACTCGCCTGCTTCCAGACCGCTGGCTGGCAGCACATCCCTCGGCAAAACCCACCGACCACGGTGACCGCTAACCGTACCAGTTCGCCGGACGCTTACAGAGCGTGCTTTGATCCGGCGTCGAATCGCGTGGCGCGAACCCCAGGAAGCAGGCCAGCGAGCGACTGTCTTCGTAGCGCCAGGCGATACCGCGCTGCGAGGAGATATCTTCGAAGTAGCCGATGAAGATCATCCGGAAGTAGACGCCCAGAGGCAGCCCTTTGCGCCCCGTTTTCTTGTAGTACGGTTCGGCCGCTTTCTCGAGTTTGCCATCGAAGTCAATTTCGCCGAGCAACAGGTTGAGCCGATCGTAAAATGCATTCCTCGGTCCACTGCCGAGTTTATCGGTTGCAACCCAGAACGCCTCCCGGTGCTGCCGCTTCCGCTTGCCGAGCGCCATTGCGATCCTCCAAAATCAGATCCGCTCAAGATAGCGCGAATCCGGCGAAAATCAACACGCTGCTAGTCTGCTTTTCGAGGTCTCAGTGAATGGTTTACAGGCCAGACGCGGAGTCTTCATTGTCCTCCACGGATCGTGTTTTTCTTCTCCGAAGCATGGCGTGTCGGAGTGGAACACTGAAGGGCAAGGAACTTGTACACTTCGAGTGATGAGCATACGAGCGTTCCAGCGATCGTGAAGTACAACCACCAGGTCCAGGTGATTGGCCGAGTGTGGAAAAGCATGTTCATGGTCGGCGTGTAGGTGAACAGCAACTGGGCCAGCAGCATCAAGCCGGCGCCGAGCCACACCCAGAGGTTGCTGAAAACTCCGATCCTCCAAAGGGGCAGACGCAGGCTGCGGCAGGCAAACAGATAGCCCGCCTCCACCACCACGATTGCATTGACGGCGATGGTTTGCGATTGCTCCAGGGACCCTCCCTGCGCGAGAGACAGCTCAAATAAGCCGAAGGCTGCAACGGCCACAAGCGAGGAAACGACGATCGTTCGCAGCCCCAGACTCCAGTCGAGGATGGTGGCGTCAACCGGCCGCGGGGGCCGTTCCATCAGCCCCGGCTCTTTGGGTTCGAAAACGAGGGCGACGCCGAGCAGCAAGGCGGTCGCCATGTTCACCCAGAGTATTTGCACTGGGAGGACAGGCAGCGCGGTTCCGACGATCACGGCGGCCAGCAGTACGAGCGCCTCGCCGCCGTTGGTGGGCAATGTCCACGCGATGAATTTGACCAGGTTGTCGTAAATCCCCCGCCCTTCCTCGACGGCGGCTGCGATGGTCTCGAAGTTGTCATCGGTGAGAATCATTGCCGAGGCGCCACGGGCTACGTCAGTGCCGCCTTTGCCCATAGCGATCCCCAAGTCGGCCTTTTTGAGAGCCGGTGCGTCATTGACGCCGTCGCCGGTCATGGCAACCACATGGCCCCGCCGCTGTAGGGCATCGACTAGCAACAACTTCTGCTCGGGGGCTACCCGAGCGAAAACAGCCACCTCCTCGGCGACCTTGGCGAATTGCTCGGGAGCAAGCTGTTCTAGCTGGCGACCGGTCAATGCACGCAACCGTCCCGCAGCGTTGCGTTCTCCCTGTAACCCAAGCTGTTCGGCAATGGCGGAAGCAGTGACCGCGTGGTCACCCGTGATCATCTTCACGCCAATGCCCGCGCAGTGGCACTGAGCGATCGAGCGTCGAGCTGCTTCGCGGGGCGGGTCGATCATGCCGACAAGGCCCACGAACGTGAGCTGCTGCACGTCTGCCGTTTCAATCAAAGCGGTAGTCGGCATGGCGCGCTCGGCGAGACAGAGCACCCGAAGCCCCTGGGCTGCCAGTTCGTCCACCTTTCGATGAGCCTCTTGCGGATCAAAACGCGAAAGTTCACCCGCTGCGTTCAGCTGGTTAATGCAGCGTTCGATAAGGACATCCGACGAGCCTTTCACGAGCAACCGTTGCTCAATCGACGATCCGTGGAGAGTCGCCATATACATGTTCTGCGACTCAAAGGGAATTTCGGAGATGCGATGCCAGCTGGAGAGCGTAGGGAGCAGCGGAGATTTTTCAGCTGCGACTATGAGCGCAGCTTCCGTCGGATCACCCTCCACCTTGGTACCGTCGCCTGATCGGACCACGTGGCTGTCATTGCAGAGAGCGCCGACGCGCAGGCAAGCGAGCAGCGCCGGCTGCTCGCTGGGATCGAGTCTCTCGCCCGACTGCTGAAATTCACCTTCCGGCTGATACCCCGCACCGGTGACGGTGTACTCAGTTCCGGCCGCCCAGAAACGCGTCGCGGTCATTGCGTTTTCGGTCAAAGTACCGGTTTTATCCGAGCAAATGATCGTGGTGCTGCCGAGCGTCTCCACAGCCGGGAGCTTACGAACCAAGGCCCGCCTGCGCGCCAGCGACTGAACGCCCACGGCCAGCAGCACGGTAACCGCGGCGGGAAGTCCCTCGGGGATCGCTCCGACGGCGAGTGCAACGGCGGCGTTGAACGTAACTGTCAGATCAGCGCCCCGCAGCGTCTCAATGAAAAACAGCCCGGCGGCCAGCGCAAGGATGATCCAGACGAGCCACTTCGAGAGCGAGGCGATCTTTCGCGTGAGTGGCGTCGCGATCTCTTGCGTCTGGCCGATCAGTCCGGCAATGCGCCCCGTCTCCGTATCGTCTCCCGTGGCAACGACGACGCCGCGGCCCCTTCCGTAGGTCACGGCGGTTCCCATGAAAGCCATGTTGACGCGGTCCCCCAATTGCACATCCGCCGGCAGCGATTCGCTCTTTTTCGACACCGGCAGCGATTCTCCAGTCAATGCCGCTTCCTCCACCTGAAGATCGCGAGCGGCAATAAGACGCAAATCGGCGGGCACCGAGTCGCCTGAGGCCACGCTGACTACATCGCCAACGACCAATTGGTCGCTAGGAACACGGTGCTGTTCGCCTTCTCGCAGCACGGTCGCCTCGGTGAGCACGAGTGCGTCGAGCGCAGCGATCGCCTGTTCGGCGCGATATTCCTGAAGGAATCCGATGGTCGAGTTCACCAACACGACCGCCAAGATCACGAGGGCGTCGGTCGTGTGGCCGAGCATTGCCGATACGGCCGCCGCAGCGATCAGAACGATGACGAGCGGCTGCACAAACTGTTCGACGAACTTCAGCCACACCGGCGTTCCCCGACGCGCCGTGAGTCGGTTCGGACCATCCCGCCTCAGTCGGCCCTCGGCCTCCTCCTTGCTCAACCCGACTTCAGCGCTGCTTTGAAAGGTCGTCAAGACCTCGTTCAAATCCGTGGCGTGATAAGGCGTGGTGTGATAGGTTTTTCCATCCGTCAATTCTTTGGGAAAACGGTGTGGCTCATGCGGAGAGGAGATCAGGGGGGATCTTTCCCAATGCTCATCGATTTCGGCAACTCCCAACGGGCCGTGCTGACTCGGATGCCTTTCCTCGGGACGGCCCTGCCTTCCAGACGAGGTCGTGAATCCTACGATCGACTGTGGCATTTTTTTTCGGGCCATTCAGCGAGTCGGACGGCTGGTCAACTATGGTAACCGCTTCCTGTCAAAAAAGTCAGCCGAGCATTTGAGCAGCGGAATTCGAGGGTACGATGCTCAGACGCCGGCCAGTTTTCGGCCGAAACAGTGCCGGCTGACAGGCCGGTGGCGACTGAATCGGGCAGAATTTGCGGACTCGGCGCAGCCCCGAACGACCACTATTCTTTGAAAAGTTGATAGACGGCTCGATGACCAGCGGCGGACGAAGTGCCGCCGGTCTGAACTCACGCCGCGCGGCGGCAGGAGCGGAGCAAGCCACCGAGACGATCGGTTGTTTCGACGCGAGCCGTGATGTCCGGCGGCCGTTCCAGTGG
>CAYNVI010000218.1:0-7794 GCA_964400585.1 uncultured Pirellulaceae bacterium
ACCCAATCCCCTTCACGTACGTTTCACTGAGCGAGGCCATCAAGAGTTTTAACAAGAAATGGGACATCCCCCACCAGCACTCCGATGATCGCGATCACCACCAGTAGCTCTACCAGGGTAAAACCTCTTCTCACGCGTTTTTGCATCCCAAACCACCTTTCATAAGAAAATAAGAAGAACAGATCGGCCAGGAAGCCCGGTCGACAATCGTGTTAATCTATTGGTTTGGCACAGCATTGTCAAACTCCACGCCCCTAAACAGCCCCGTACGAGGCCTGGCTCTCCCGAGAATAAATCGGGGGTGGTTCAGCCCTTGTGCGAACCGCCCGCTCCCGCCTGCAGCTCCAAAACCAAGAAAAAACCCCAAAAAAAACGTGTTTTTCATCGGACCTTCTCAGCCGGCCCGCACGGACCGAAGTGACGACAGCGACGCCGGACAAAAAAATCTTTTCTAAAACGGCGGCTCCCCGCCACCAGGTGGTGGCAATTGCCGACACAAAGCGCCGCGGGGTCGCGAGCCCACGCTACCGGTCTTCGTGACCGCCGGCCCCAGGATGGTCGCGGCGGATCCAGTGGTCGGTAAAGCGGAGCCCCTCGACCAGTTCGACCTTGGGCATGTGGCAATCGATGCACGACGAATCGAGAGGCTGGGCAGCACAGGTCACCCCGGCGGTCTGCGGGTCAGAACCCCCCAAGAAGGGCGTGTGACAGCGGCGACATTTGTCGTTGAAGAACTCGGGCTCGGTCTGTGTGGGCCGGTGAGGGTCGTGGCAGGTGAGGCAGTCCAGACGCGGATAATGTTCGGCGTTTGCGGGAGCATTGGCGGCAAAACAGGGACTCATGGCAAGGCCCACCGGCGCGAAACGAATCAAATGGGTTTGCGATTCGGTCACTTCGTCGGCCGTCATTTCGTCGGCGCGGCGGTGGCATTCGCCACAGCGGTTGATCGATTCGAGCGGGGTCAATTCATCCCAGTCGAAAGCGAGCGGCTGCTGACCGCCGGAAGCGGCATGCTCGGCCGCCCCGTGGTGACAGCGGGAACAATCGAGGTTCGTCACCATCTGCTGCAGATCGAGATGCCGCGGTTGCTGATCGACTTCCGGCAACCAACTGACGTGACAGCCAAAACAACGCTGCGTTTCGTCAATCCCTTCTTGACGTCCCAGCCGAGGCGGCAAGCTCGCCACCGCTTGGCTGCCGGGGGTGGCGCGGAGGCTGCCGTCGGCAAACGCCGAGACATGCAACTGCGTGATCCGCGGCCGACCGGCGGGGTCGGTGTCGACCGAAACGGGCGTCAGCGCATGATGCCCCGAACCGAATACCCAGTCGACGCGAACGGCATGAGGCACGTCGTCGGCGGAAAACCACAGCTCCCCCTCCCGCGCGTCAAAGGCGAACTGCCGGCCCTCGACTTCGGCCGCTTGGCCGGCGAAACGCGCCAAGATCTCCGGGTCACTGCCGGACCGTAACGTCCCCGCGTGGGGTGCCCCGGCAAAATCATCGACCACCTGGGGATGGCATTCGCGACAGCTTTGCGTTTCGACACGCCGCTGTCCCGACGTCACGGTCGCCACAGGACGGTCTCCGGCGGAATTTCCTAAGACCACGCCCAGGACGACGATCAACAAGCCGATCGCGGCTGCGGTTGCCTGCTTCATCTTGTTCCTTCCAGAAAAGGTCCTCCCGCCGAGGAGGGCGGATGTAATTCCCGCCCGCGCTGCTCAACGAGGGTCCGCAGAGCAGCATCCAGCGACTGCTCTCGCAGCGCGACCAGCACCCGCTCGGCACGTTCGTACTGGCCCGCTTCCATCGCCGCACACAGCACCGCGTAGAGGAGTTGGGGATGGCCGCTCGTCCAGTCGTCGTTCAGTAACGCCTGGGGGCCTAGTTGCCAATAGTTCGCCAGCCGCGACTCCAAAACCTGTACCGCCACCGCATCGGCTGGATCGGACGAAGCGGAGGGCAGGTCTGCTGCGTCCTCTTCGCGGTCGACCCGCTCGCCACGCTGGGGAGGCGGCGTGAAGGGAGGCAGGCGATTGCTCTCCACATTATATCGCGAGGCCCAAAACCGAAACCAACTCGGCTTGCCGGCGGCGATCATTTCCTCGTCGGCAAGCTCGACCTGGGATCGCCGGATCGCCGCCTGGACCGCTGCTTGCTGCGGCAATGCGCGGCGGCCCACAAACAGCACCCGCAGGGCCGCGTAGTGCAGTCCCATCGCCCGAAACACTTCGGCCTGGCGGACCGCTTCGGTCGGATCCGCCGCCGCCGGCCAGAGCCCGAACCGATCGCGATCGAACTCGGAACCGAGCGAGACCGGGAAGCGATACTGCCAATCCGTGTACTCGACGATTTCTCGTTCCCGCAAAACCTGCAAGAGCCGCTCGACGTAGGCAGGATCGCCCGCCGGAGCATAGGGGATCACGGACGAATCGAGTGAAAGCGGCTTCCACATCGAAGGTTCCAGCCCCGCGATCAAACCGAGATGGCGGTCGGAGACCATTAGGAGAGTGGTGTTGCGGGCGGTCAGCGGCAGCCAGTAGCCGCCGGCCGAACCATCATCGCGCCAATAACGCATCAGCCGCCCTCGCCGCAGATCGTCGTGGAGCAGCCGATGCTGGGCCAGCCGGCCGCGTCGCACCGCCTGCCAAGTAATGTCCTGCAATTGCAACCGTTCGTCGTCCCCGCTGGGGGGTCCCCCAGGCAACTCGGGTAACAGCCACGCCAGCATGCCACCACTGCGTAGATCGTCCGCCCAGGCCGTGCCGTACGGCTCCGTTCCCTGCAAGGCCAGCGACAGCAGACGGTTGTCCAGCGAACCCGAGATGCCCCAGCCGAAAGACTGCGTCAGCCCCGTCAGCGGCAACCCCGCCAGGACCAGCAGCGTCGCCAGGGCGGCGCCGCCGGCCCGCCCCTTGGCCCGCGGGTTCCCAGCCAGTCTCCACCGATCGGCATGGCTCCATCGCCAAGCCAAGTCGACGGCCAACCAGGTGGTCGCCAAGGGAAGATTCTGGACGGAGGCCCAGGCGAATGACTCCACCCAAAGAAACGGCAGGACCCGGATTGCGGACGACCAACGGTCCGCTGAAAGGCCAACCCCGCCGCCCCGTTTTTTCGCGCGGCCCTGCCACCAGCGATCGACGATCCACAACCCCGTCAAAATCAGGAAGCCTGCTTCGGCAACGCCCCAGCTCGTCGCCAGCAAGGGCTGCCACGGTGTCCCTTCCAAGGCAAAAGCAGGATTGAGCCATCGGGGAAACAGCACCAGCAACGAATCTCCCCAGACCACGAAACCGCGAGGATTGATCGCTCCCGCCAAGAGGGCGGTCGCCCCCTGAAGCCAAGCGATGGCGGCCCCGCCGCGGGCGGTAAACGATTCGCAGATCGCCGCTGCCAGCAAGATCCCGAGCCCAGCCGACACGCCGGCCCCCAGATTCGCCCAGACCGCAAAGACCATCGCCACGATCAGCAGCCCGCCCACGGGCGACGCGGAACGGCGCGATGCCAGCTCCGCACCGCCAGGCCCGAAGGCGGCACGACACCACCAGGCGGTAAACAGCATCCCCGCCAAATCGAACAGCCGGGGCAGGGGATCGAGGCTCGCCGATAACGCCACCAATGCGGTTCCCGTCAACAAGATAGAGGGAGCGGCCAGCAGGTCCCCCTTCCGCAGCGGTCGCGTCGCCGCGATCAACAACAGCCCCACCAACGCCAGACGACAGACCATCAAGCCGCTCGAACCGAAGATCCGGTAGAGCGCAAAGAGCGGCAGCCCGCCGAGCCAATCCGCCTCTCCCTCCGTTTCCAAACTCAACAGCGTCGCACTGGGCGACACCGCGCCTTGAGCCACCGCGCGACCGCGAGCCAATTGCCACCAGAGGCCCTCGCCACTGACGGGCTGAATCGCGACGACCAACCCCAAGACGAGCAGTCCCAGACCTTGCAGCCAATGCAGCCTCCGCCGGGAACGGGGCTCGCTGGAACCGGGATCGCTGGAACCGGGACCACCGCCTCGCTGCGATCCTCCTGCGGCGGTTGCCCCCGCGCCGGCAGCGCGTTCTGGCGGGACCGCTTTCTTGGCCGATTTGCGGCGCGGGCGGGCCGCGGCGAGCGGGCGGGCGGGAGTCGGTAGGGGGATCGCCAAGGCGGGGGTCTGGGCCATCGAAGCCGACTCTTTCTGTTCGCGCACGGATGAGGCAGGGCTGTGAAAAAGCGACGCGTTCCGCCAAAAACACCTCAGGGCCGCGGGGGAAGCACAACTGAGACGGACAAGGGAAACGGACAAGGGTCCGCAGCGGGCATTTCCGCGGGCGGCCGGCTTGCCTCGGGAGGCAAGGACCGTCGTGCCCAAGCACACCGCGCCCAAGCACACCTTGCCCAAGCACACCTTGCCCAAGCACATTGTGCCGAAAAATCGCACCCCGGTGGAAATCGTCGCTCTCGCCGGCTCACCGTGATCTAGATTCCCTTAGCTCGCCACGGAACCGGCCAGACGCGAAGGGACCAGCCCCAGCTTTCCTCCACGGCTTCGGCACTCGCCCTCGGCTTGTTCGTGACCCACCGGTGGCGCGCGGCACAGCATTGACGGTCGTAAATTCCTGAAAAAGGCAAGCAAGAGCGGTTCAGGCAACCGATGCTTATGATCACGTGCACCGAACTCGCAGCGAAGATTGCGGAACTTCAGCCGGACCTGCCGGCGGTGGAGGTCGCCCGCATCTGTCTGCTGATCCTGAATCAGGCCGACGATGCCGCGGACCTGGAAGATCCGCAGACGCTCCGCACGCTCTGGAAGGGAGCTTCGCTGCGCCTCGACGCGGCGGCCGACCAGCACGCGGCGATGATGGCGGAACTCGACGGGCTCGGCAGCAATGGCCCGGTGCGGTTCACCGCCGACCAGATCTGGACCTTGCTCCGCGCGGTCAAAATTCAAAGCCAAACGATCGAGCTCTACACCGGCGAAGCGGCACTCCGCTCGTGACGCCCCCCTCCTGATCGCCTACTCGGGATCGCCTACTCGGGATCGCCTACTCGGGATCGCCTACTCGGGATCGGCTACTCGTCGGCGACGTTGACAAAGACCTTCAACGCGTCCTTGTCCTCGACCAGCAACCGCATCATCTCGCCGTAGTTTTCCATCCCGTCGACCGGGCTGGTCAGGATCCGCTCGAGCGTTCCCGGGAACATGGTCTCGCCTAGCGCCAGATCGCCGATCCCCATCTCGAAATGCTCGCGGTTGGCGTTGACGCTCCCGAGCAGCAACTTATTGCCCAGCACCCATTCGATGTTGACTTGGTCGCCGGGGACTTCGATCTTCTTGTCCCCGCCGGTGATGCTGGTCCAGACGACCACGCCGTTGTGGCCGATCAGCTGCAATGCCTGTAACGCCAACTGACTGCTGCCGGTCGCGTCGATGATCAAATCAGGGCGGCCGGTCTGAGCGACCAGTTCTTCCAGTGATCTCTCGCGGGTGCTGACGTAGTTCGCCTCGAACCCTGCGACCAGTTCGGACTTCAGGTTGGGGGCTTCGCCGCGGGCGACCGTGTAGACCTGCAATCCCCGCAGTCGCAGGATCAACGTGGTCAGCAAACCGATCTGGCCACTGCCCAGCACGTAAGCGGTTCGCGGGCGCCAAACTTTCATCCGGCGCTGGGCTTCAAAAGCCTGGTAGACCGCCTTGGCGGCGCAGCTCATCGGCTCCATCAACACGTGCAGGTGCTTCAAACCCTGCGGGACCCGCACGACGTACTCCTGATCGTCGACGAAGTATTCGGTCAGGAACCCATGACGCAGGTTGATCCCTCGTTCGTAGTAGGTCTCTTCGCTGGTCATGTCGTAGGTGCCGATCTGGTCGTAGATCGATCCCCCCGGGCGGCGGACCGTCGCCGTGACGTAATCGCCCGGTTTCAGATTGCGGACCTGCGGCCCCACCGCTTCGACGACACCAAACGATTCGTGGCCGATCACCAGATAGTCGTCCCCCTCGGGGGGTTCCCGTAGAGCGCGTCGTTAATTTCCCGGTCCGTGGCATCGACCCCCACCTTCAGCACCCGCACCAAGACGCCACCGCCGCCCGGGATGTCCTCCACCGAAGGCTTGGCGATCTCCTGCATGTGGACGCTATTCGGGGTGCCCGGCGTGACGGCAACGGCTCTCATCGACTGCAACTCGTGTTTCAAAGGAGGGGAGGAATAACCGAAGGGATCCCTCGATCCGCGCGGGGTGGATCGTATCAGCCACCCGGCGGCCAGGGCAGAGGGCTGACGAAATCACCCCGTTTTTTTTCACAACGGCAGTTGTCAAAAAACGCCTGCGGCGCTACATTGAGGGTGTGCATCGTCGCCCGGGCTGTATTTTTTGGCAACCGGCGATGCACTCGCAAACCTCGCCCCATCGTTCACTCACTGCCTCGGTTTTTGCCCCATGTCCTCTTCCCCTCCACCCGGCGACGTCACCTTCCAGCCGCGGGCTGTCGATCGTGACCTGCTGGAAGCGATGCGGGGAGCGGAACGCTGCAGCATTCAGGAGCTGGTCGATGCCCTCGGCGTGACGGCCACCGCAGTCCGTCAGCGAGTGGATCGGCTGCTGGAGGCGGGGCTGATCGATCGCGAGAAGCAGGTCGGGGGCCGCGGTCGCCCCACTTACTCCTACGGATTGACCGTGCTCGGCCATCGTCAGGCAGGCGCCAATTACGCGGAGCTGGCCGAAGCGATGTGGCAGGAAATGCTCAGCTTGGCCGACCCGACGCTCCGGAACCAACTGTTGGTCGGGATCGCTCGGCGGCTTGGTCGTCGTTTTCGCACGCAATTGCGGGGAGAATCGGTCGGCGAGCCCAACCCGTTGCAATCACGGATGGAAGCCTTGTCGGAAATTTTGACCCAGCAGCGGATCCCCAACGGGGTGACCCGCGAAGGTTCGGAGGATGGTTTGCCGGTCCTCGACATGAGTTCCTGCCCCTATCCCAATCTGACAGACGATTCCGAGCAGCGGGCGATGTGCCACCTCGAAGAAGAGATGCTGAGCGAAGCGCTCGGACAGCCCGTGCACTTGACCAGCTGTCGGCTCGACGGCGATGCCTGTTGCCAATTTGCCCCGGCGGCCGATGCCAACGAAACAGCGCCGTAACCCCTTGCTCAACAACACGCTTGCCCAACAACACGCTTGCTCGACAAAGGCCGGCCTCGCCCGCTGCGACGCGGTCGCCGGTGGTCAGCCTTCCGATCAATTCCCCGACATCCGCATTCGCTTGAAGGAGCGGTTTTCACGATGACTCACGTTTTAAAAATCGACAATTTGCAAGTTTCCGTCGGAGACAAACCGATCCTCCGCGGCGTGACCATGCAGATGCAGCACGGGGAAACGCATGCCTTGATGGGTCCCAACGGGAGCGGGAAGAGTACGCTCGGGTTAGCGATCATGGGGCACCCCGGTTACCAAGTGACCGGCGGCTCGATCACGCTGGACGGGGAAGACGTGTTGGCGATGGAGCCAAACAAGCGAGCGCGGGCGGGACTCTTCATGGCGTTCCAGCGTCCGATGGCGATCCCCGGCGTCAAAATGGCCGATTTCCTCCGCCACGCCACGACCAACGTCCGTCGTCCGGACCGCAAGGAAGGAGAAGACCTGATCCCGATGCGGGAGTTCCGCAAGGAGCTGAAGGCGAAGATGGAGCATCTCCAGATGGATGTCGAGTTCGCCCGGCGGTACGTCAATGACGGATATTCCGGCGGCGAGATGAAGCGGGCCGAAATCCTGCAATTGGCGATGCTGCAGCCCAAATTCGCGATCATCGACGAA
>CAYNVI010000219.1:0-7748 GCA_964400585.1 uncultured Pirellulaceae bacterium
CAGTCGACCAACGCTACGGCGTCTACGTCGTGGCGACGCTCGATGGACGGGTCGTACAGGGTTTGCTGGCCCAGGAAGGAGAATCGTCGATCACCATCAAGGGACCGGATGCGAAGGCGACCGTGATCGCGCGAGAAGAGATCGATCTCTTCAAGCAATCGTCGCGCTCGCTGATGCCCGAGGGGCTCGAAGAATCCCTTCCCCCACAGGACGTGGCCGATCTGTTCGCCTTCATTACCGAACAGACAACCGCTCCGGATCGAGAAGTGGATCCACTGGCCGAACGGGCGATGCAACTGCTCGATGACGCGCAACCGGTCGCGGTTCGTCAACAGCTGCTGGAAAGCTCACTCGATCGCCCCGTCGCCCTGCTCGAGGCGATGGTACGTGATCTCCCCGAGGAGAACCTGGAGGAAGAATACCGCCGGATCCCTTGGATCTGGCGCGTCTCGATTGCTACGGCTCGGGAAAACGACCGTGAGCAGCTCACCGCGATGCTGCGATTTGCGTTGCCCGCGGTCGACGCCCCGCTCCGCGACTGGCAAGCGGTGGTTCTGGGAGGAGGACTGATCAATGGGCTTAGCCAAATCGGGATCTGGCCCCATGAACGCATCGCCACCCTGATCGGCAACGACGGGGACCTCCGCCAGCGATGGCGGAATGCCCTGCAAGCGGCGGTGACGATGAGCGATCAGCAGACGGTCAAATCGGGAACCCGTTACGATGCCCTCCGCATGGTCGCGATGCGGGGATGGAGCGAAAGCGGGCCGCAGTTGGTCAGCTACCTCCAGGATGCTGCCAACGCCGAGTTGCAGATGGGAGCGGTCAGTGGTTTGATCGATGTCCCCGATCCGCCGGCGACCACGGCCTTGGTCGAGGGCTTGCCGCAACTGACTGACAGGAATCGACAGCTCGCGATCGAAGGCCTGCTCCGCTCGGAAGACCGGATGCGGACGCTATTGCAAGCGGTGATCGCGGGCGAGACGCCGGCCGACCTGATCGACCAAGCGACACGGGATCGCTTGCAACAAACCGAGACGGCAGAACTGCGGACCCTGGCAAGCCGTGCCTTTGGGACCCCGTGATCCCCCAGGAGACCGATCCGGAAGGGGAGGGCGTCACTTTTGATCTGCCGCAGCGTCTGGGCCGTGGTTTTGCCGCCAAGTGGAATGATCCCGCGGCAGCCCGACGTGCATCGCTCGGTTGCCGCGGGGAACGAGCGGGGGACGAGCGGGGGACGACGTTCCTCCGCCGAGGAATCGGGCGGTTACAATCGAGGCTTCGGTTTGCCCCCTCCCTGCGCTCTCTCTGACCTGCCATGAAGCCTTCGCTGCTCCCGCTCCTCTGCCTATCCTTCTGTCTTGGCCCGGCTCAAGCCGAGTCGACCCATCCTCCAGCCGATCCGCCCTATTTCCGTGTGCACTACGAGCCCTCGTCGGAACCGGGCGAATTGATCTATGGCGTCAGTTACACCGTCTGGATTCCGCCGGGGACGGAGACGCTGCGGGGCGTGATCGTGCATCAACATGGCTGCGGCGTCGGCGCGTGTCGCGGCGGCCAAACCGCCGCCTACGATCTCCACTGGCAGGCGTTGGCGAAACGGCACGATTGCGCCTTGCTGGGGCCTTCCTACGAACAGCCCGAGGGGGCCGATTGTGGGATGTGGTGCGATCCCCGCCATGGCTCCGACGCCCGTTTCCGGCAAGCGCTCGGCGACCTGGCGAAAGCATCGGCGCACCCCGAGTTGGCCACCGTGCCGTGGGCATTGTGGGGGCATTCCGGCGGCGGCGTGTGGGCCGGCACGATGTTGATCCTGCATCCCGAGCGGATCGCCGCGGTCTGGCTCCGTTCGGGCACGCCGCGGATGGAAGCGGCACCCGATTCCAACCTGCCGTCGATGGAATTGCCCAAAGCGGCTCTCGACGTGCCGGTGATGTGCAATCTGGGCACACAAGAAGGGGTGACGGTCACCGATGGACGCTTTGCCGGGGTGTGGAAGAAACACGAGCGTTTCTTTACGGACGCGCGCCGCCAAGGCGGGCTGATCGGGGTCGCCATCGATCCGGAAAGCAGTCACGACTGTGGGAATTCACGTTACTTGGCGATCCCCTGGTTCGACGCCATTTTGGCGGCCCGGCTTCCGCAGCGGGCCAACGCACCGCTGCGGCCGATGCCGACGCGACAAGCCTGGCTGGCGCCGTTGCAAGGCGCGCAGGCGGTGCCGGCCGCCCGCTTCAGCGGCGATCCGAACCAGTCGGTCTGGTTGCCCAACGAGCGCGTGGCGGCCGCTTACCGTCAATACATCACCAGCGGCGACGTCGTCGACACGACCCCGCCGCCTGCGCCCACGAGGGTCCGGCTGGAAGGGAAGACGCTGCATTGGGAAGCGGAAGCCGATTTCGAAAGTGGGATTGCCCAGTTTGTCATCGAACGGGACGGCAAAGAGATCGGACGCGTCCCCGCCCGCCTGTCCGGGAATGTCGGCCGGAGCGTTTTCCAAAAGACCAGCTACCATGACACCCCCGCCAGCCCGCTGACGAAGATGCGTTTTACGGTGCCCGCGGAGGACTCCGCAGGCGGCCCGGTCTACCGCGTGCGGACGGTGAACAGCGTGGGAACCGTTTCTCCGCCATCCTCCTGAGGAACGCCGCATGCAGATGTTTTCGCACGGCCAGTGGTTAGCGCACGGCCGATGGCTGCTCGCTTGGCTCAAACGCCGCGAAGCTTTCCTGCTGCTCGCCTGCCTGATCGTGGTTGCCGCGGTGTGGGGATTCGTCGAGATCGCCTCCGAAGTGCTCGAAGGTGACACCCGCGCCTTCGATCAATGGATGGTGCGGGCGATGCGCCAGCCCGACGATCCGGCCGTTCCCTTGGGTCCTCTCTGGCTGCAGGAGATGGGACGCGACGCGACGGCGCTGGGAGGGATGGGATCGCTGACGTTTTTTACGCTGGCCGTCACCGGCTACCTGTGGCTTGACGATCGACGGCGGATGGCCCTGTTCGTGCTCGCCGCCACCTTCAGCGGTCTCCTGATCAGTCTGGGGCTCAAGCAGATCATCGCCCGCCCGCGTCCCGATCTGGTGCCCCAACTTTCTCACGTCGTGACCAGCAGTTTCCCCAGCGGTCATTCGATGCTGTCGGCGGTCGTCTACCTGACGCTCGGCTCGCTGCTGGCGGCGAGCACGCCGCGACGTGTGTTAAAAATCTACGTGCTGACCCTGGCGATCCTCCTTTCCCTGCTGATCGGCGTCAGCCGCATCTACCTGGGCGTCCATTATCCGACCGATGTGCTGGCAGGTTGGATGGCGGGGCTCGCCTGGGCGTTGCTTTGCCTGCTGGTGGCCCGTTGGCTGCAACACTCCCGGCAGATCGAGCCGGAACCCGACACCCCGTCGCCTCGCGAGCGCCAGTGAGCGCCAGCCAACGTCAGCAAGCTCCCGTGAACGCTGCCCGCCTTCCTTCGCTTCAGGATGCGGGCGGCTCTTGCGACGAATCTTGGGAAGCCTCTTCGAGTTCCTGCTGGAGGGCGTTATAGGCCGCCAGCGTTCCCTGGATCTCGCTCCGCAAGGTCTCCAGATCACGGCCGTTGCGAGCCGCTTCGTTCAGCAGCGGACGCATCCATTCCTGCATCAAATGGAACTGACCTTTCACCAAGTCAAGCATCACGCGCGGCACCTTGTGCTGCACGTAAACTTTCTGCTCGGGCGGTTCGAGCGCTTGCTGGCGGCTGATCGTTGCCAGTTGTGTCGAGGTGCGATCGAGGACTTCCGCCAGGTGCTCTCCCGCTCCTGTCAGGCTTTTCCTTAAAGCATCGATCCGCTCGTCCATCCGGGATTCGGCCGCTTCCCCGCGGGAGGCGACGGCTCGGGCGATCACTTGACGGATCGATTCCAATCCATCGCGGACCGCCGCCAATTGCCGCATCAACTGCCCGGCCTGGTCCTCGGAATCGAGCCCCGACATCCGCACGCTTTCCACAAACGCGTATTTGATCGCCTCCCAACGTTCCTTCTGCTCGGGGGTCAGGATCCCCATCAATTCCTTGAACTTCAGTACGTTCGCTTCGTTGTCGGTCGTCAGCGTCTGGGCATCCTGTTCGTAGCTGCCGACGATCAAGGTCTGCAGCTCCCCTGCATTCATGACCGGCACGACCCGTTCGGCCATCCGGTTCATATTGCGGTAGCTCCCCTGCAGCTTGAAGGGAGGTTCGGTACGGTACGCGTCCGCCTGCGCCGCCGAGCGGATGTACTGACGATTGACCTTCAGCACCACGTCGCGGATCTTTGCCAACTTCCGCAACACCTCGTAAACCTCGCGCAATTGATCGGACGAGAAATTGCCTTCGAGATCGAGGTCCTCGAGCGAGCCACGGTCGGCCGCTTGGATCAATCGCCGCACATCGGCCTGCGATGCGGAGGCCAGGGGAGCCAGCGCGGGATTGCTGGTCAAGCAGTTTTCTAGATAGCTCATTTCGAAAGCGGTCTGCGAATCGCCGATGATCTCGCCCAGGTTATACACATCCGCCCGGTTCGCTAACATGTCGGGAATCTGGAAGCGGTCGCCGCTTTCGGTATAGGGGTTGCCCGCCATCACCACGGAGACGCGCCGGCCACGCAAATCGTAAGTCCGCGTTTGCCCGTTGCGGACCCCTTCGATTTTCCGCGTCGCGTCACAAAGCGAGATGAACTTCTGAAGCAATTCGGGGTGCGTGTGCTGGATATCGTCCAGATACAGCATCACATTGTCGCCCATTTCGAGCGCCAGGTTCAGCCGCTCCATCTCTTCGCGAGCGGCCGCATTGGGTGCCTCGCCAGGATCGAGCGACGTGACCCCGTGGCCGATCGCCGGCCCGTTGATCTTCATGAAGACCAGTCCCAGGCGGTTCGCGACGTATTCCATCAGCGTCGTTTTGCCATAGCCCGGCGGGCTGATCAGCAGCAGCAGCCCCATCCGGTCGGTGCGTTTCCCTTCCCCCGAAACGCCAATCTGTTTGGCCAAATTGTCGCCGATCATCGGCAGGTAGACTTCGTCCAACAAGCGATTGCGAACGAAGCTGCTCAGCACCCGCGGGCGGAACTCTTCCAGCCGCATCGCTTCGCGGGCTTCTTCGACCAGGCGCTGCTTGGTCGCTTGCAGCTGACGGAAACGGGGAACCGTGTTCCGGCAATAATCGCCGACGCGCGAAAGGATTTCGTGGTAATGGATCCGCAGCTTGCCGGCCTGGATGCGGCCGTGCGCGCCCGCGCAGCCTTCCAGGCGGCGTACCACATCGGCCTGTTCGACGCGAAAACCTTCGACGCCTCCGGCCAGGATCAGCACGGCCAGTTCGTCCCGGTAGGCCTCGGCCGGGTCGGCCGCCTCGTCTTCCGCTTCGGTCGACAAAAAGGCTTCCGCCCAGTTGCGGGCGAGCACGAAGGCTTCGATCGGCCGCCCCTGATTGGCCTTCAGCCCGGCGGCCAAAAGTTTTTCGTGATCGCTTTGAGGAAGCGAATCGGCAAACGCTCGGTAGCGTTCCGCCGCCCGGCCGCTCGCCACCATCCGCTCCGACGGGCTTGTCAATTCGTCAAACAGGTATGCCGAGACGTCTTCCGGCATCACCTCGGGAAACAGCTGGGGCAAGGAAACCGACTCTTGCGGCGACTGCCCCGCCGGCTCCCCCTGCCGGCCGCCATCCTGACGATAGAGTTGCCCCAGTCGATCCCGAAATTCCTTCGCCGGTCGAGCCCCCGGGAAAGCTTTTGCCAACTTGGCAAACCCTCCTATCCAGCTTTCGAGCGCTTTCCGCGATTCGGCGTCGATCCGGTGATGCCACCAAAACCAGGCGGCCGCTCGGACCGTTGGACGGTGACGCAACATGCCGACGTCGCGTTCCAGCTCGACCAGCGTTTGCAAGATCTTGTGGGCGTCGTGATCATGGACGCCTTTCGCGTAACCCTCGCTGTAACGGCTGCTCATCGCCTGCTGGACCATCGCCAGGTCGATCGCTTGCGGAGCGGGCAAACCGCTGGCCCGCAGGTTGCCGAACAGATCGACCGCCAGGTACTCACCGCGATAGACCCGCGCATCCTCGCTGATCAGTTCCTGATCCCAAAGATCCTGGGCGGCTTGCAGATCGGGGTGCTCGAGCGGCTCGAAAAACTGGGTCCCCGTCAGATGCAGGCAGAACGCCCCGTCACGCATCACCGTCGTCAGGTCGAGCGGCTGGGTGTTGACCGAAAAGCGATGCTTGCCGAGGCGGATCGCATCGCCCCCTTCCTCGAACAGTTCCTGCCGATCCTTTAGCTGGCGGAGCGCATCTTCGCGAATCGTCTTCAAGCGGCTCTGGATATCTTCCACCCGAACCGCGTCGTCCAGTTGCTGGAGCTGTTCGACGAGGTTGCGAACTTTCTCGACCATCAGGTCGGCGGCAAAGTAAGCCAGGATCGCATCGCTCGATTCCATTCCCAGAGCGCGTGATTCGATCCCTTTGAGGATCCGATCGGCGGCGGACGCCAAGGCTTCGGCACGGCGATTCCGCTTTTCGACCAACTGCACTTTGCGTGATTCAAAAGCGTTGTAGAGCGCTTCGCGTTTTTCGGTCAACTGGCCGATGAATTCGTCAAATTCCGCGAACCGCCCTTCCAGTTCCTCCAGCTGCACCATCACTTTCGTCAGGTAATCGTCGCACTTTTCGGGCGTATCGCTGACATCCAGGTAACCGGCGACCGTTTGCTCGAGCAGCTTCAACTGGGAAGCGAACTCCGCCCGTCCCTCGCGGCCGACCAATTCCGCAGTGCGCGCCTTGAGACTGCTGCGGACGCGGTTCAGCGAAGCGAACACAGCGCTGATCCCGTCGATGATCTCGGTCCGCTTGGTGGTGTCTTCGATCCGCAGGTTGCTGACGGTTTCGGTCAGCAGTTCGAGCCGCCCGCTGGTGGCGTCGATTTCTTCGTCCAGCGACTTGCTCTGGGCGACGGTATCGACCGTGGCAACCGCTTCCTCGGCCTCGGCCACTTGCTGCCGGTAGGGGGCGAGCGAGTGGGGGTGCAGGAGGAAATCGACACAGCGGTGGCTTAAGCGTTCGGCCCGCTCGGCGGTTTCCTGCTCCAGCTTCTCGACTCGCTGGAGATCGACATAGCGGAGTTCCCGCAAACCGATGGCATGGCCGCGCTGTTCTCGCAGGCTGGCCAGGGCAGTCACGAAATCATCGATCTGTTCAAAACGCCCGCGTTCGATCGTCTTGACCAGCGATTCCACCGCCTGTTCGACCTCCGCCGTGCGAGCCTCGGTCTGACGCCGCACGCGGACCACTTTTTCAAATTCTTCGATCGCCGCCGACGCCGCGTCGCGAATCGTCCGCAAGGGCTCGTCCAGGTGATGGGTCTCTTCCTTCCCGACCCAGAAGTACGTGTCCAGTACGTCGCCGGCCTTCTTGACCAGGTCGACATACAGCCCTTCGTAACTGTCGTCCTTGTCGACCAGTTGGATGATCTCGTGGCATTCGGCCATCCCGCGAACCAGTTCCTTGTTCCCGATTTTGAACAGCAGCGAGTCGGTGTCGCTGGCAGGCACGTAGTTGGGGCCGGTGAAGGGCGTTTGCCAGATCTGCAGGGCGTGGTGTTTTTGCGGCTCTTCCTGGGCCCGGAAACAGACCATCTCGCCTTGTTCGAAGAACGACTGCCCGTGACAGATCAGCGGCGTGTCGACTTCCTGCCGGATCAAGTTGTACCGCAGCTGGATGTAGGTTCCCGACAGGCGGTTGTAGAACA
>CAYNVI010000220.1:0-7746 GCA_964400585.1 uncultured Pirellulaceae bacterium
ACCAGGGCCAGGACTCTGCCCGGCTGGGCAGCCAGGGTCGCGCTTCGCAGGACGAGACGTCCGTGGTAGGAGATCGAGAGTTCCTCGGTGGCAATCATCGTTTTGCTCCCGGGGGGGCCCGCCTGGTAAGCCCGGCCAGCCGCAGCAGCAAGGCGGTGGTGGCATTGATGACCAGCAACAGCGCGACGAGTACGCAGGCGGTCGCATAGCCGCGCGAACCGCCACCGGGCACGTTCATCGCCAAGTCATAGATGTGCACACTCAGCGAACGACCGGAGTCCAACAGTGACTCCGGTGTGCGGGCAACGTACCCCGAGGTGAAGATCAAAGCGGCCGTTTCGGCGATAGCCCGTCCGATGCTGAGCACCACGCCGGCCAGCAACGCCGGAGCGGCAGCCGGTAATACGACGCGAAATAAGCTGGCAGTCCGGCCCAGCCCCAGGGCCGCGGCGTCGAAGCGGTAGTCGGGCGGAACCGCGGCGATCGCCTGTTCCGACGTCCGAATCAGAATCGGCAAGACCATGCAGGCGAGCGTCAAACCTCCCGAGAGGATCGAATAACCAAGTCCGAGTGCGATCGCAAAGAACGCATTGCCAAACAGGCCGAACACAATCGACGGCACGCCCGCCAACACATCGAGACAAAGCCGCACGGTGTCTGCAAACCAGCCGTGTGGGCCGATCCGCTCGGTCAGAGCGATCGCGGTGGCCAGGGAGAGCGGGAGGGCCACGGCTAGGGCGACCATCAAGAGGAGCATGGTGGAAACGATGACCGGCCCGATGCCACCCGCCCGCCCGGCGTCTTCGACTCCCTCGATTAAAAACGACAGGCTGACCTGCGAGATGCCTCGCACGGCGATGTCCAGCAGGATCCAGACGAGCGTCGCGACCACCAGGCCTGCCGCCAACCAGACGGCAGAAGCGGCCAGGCATTCAGCGGGTGAGCGTCGTCGCCAGCGGTTGGTCGCTCCGCCCAGCCGGTTTTTACCACCCATGGGACCGTCCTGCCCAACGCGAGACGGCGATGACGAGGAGACTGACCACCAGCATCAAAATCAAGCCGCTGACGAACAGCACCGACCGATGAGACGCCGAGGCATAGCCCAGCTCCAATGCGATGTTCGCGGTCAGCGTTCTTCCAGGTGAGAGCAGCGAGGTCGGCATCTCGACAATATTGCCGGCCAGCATCAGGACCGCCATCGTCTCGCCCAGGGCTCTGGTCAGGGCCAGCATGACGCCAGCACCGATGCCGCGACGAGCCCCGGGCAACACGACTTTGCTGACAATCGCCCATCGCGGCAACCCCAGCGCCGCCGCACCGTGGATCCAATCAGGCGGCACCGCGCCGATGGCTGCGTCCGACAACATCGCGACGGTGGGCAGGACCATCAGCCCGAGCACGATCGTGGCGGTGAGGAGATTTTGTCCGCTGCCGCCCAGCTGGGCGATGAGAGGAACCAATACGACCAGACCCCACAGTCCAAACACGACCGAAGGGATGCCCGCCAACAGTTCCAGCAAGCGACGATGCCAGAGCGCCAACACCGAGGGGGCGTAGAAATGAACGAACACGGCGGAAGCGATTCCGAGGGGGGTGGCGAGAAGGACCGCGCCTAGACTGGTCACGAGCGTCGCCATGATCATCGGCGTAAGATTGAACTGCCTCGACAGGGGGTGCCAACTCGCATCGGTGAAAAACCGAGCAGGCCCCAGTTCGCGGAGAGCCGGTCCGGATTCTCGCAATAGAAATCCCACGATCAGCAGCACGATGGCGGCCGACAGGAGGGCCAGTGCCCGCGAGACGATCTTGAGCAGGCGATCAGTTGGCAACGTCGGGCTCGCTCGCAACCGGCACGAAATACTGCGACTTCACAAGCTCGTGCACAGCGGCCGATTGACAGAAGCGGATGAAAGCGAGGGCGAGCGGCGTCGGAGATTCGGTCGTTACCAAATTCAGGGGGCGACTCATCGGGTACTCGCCACGGGCAACGTGGGCGGTGTCTGCGGGGACGCCCCCGAGCGGAAGCAGGCGGATCGGGACCGCGGCTTCGATATCGGCTTCGGCCGTCCCGATGGAGACGTAGCCGATCGCTCCCTGCGCCCCGGCGACCGTCTTCACCCCGTGTTCATTGTCGCCCACGATGACGTCCGCTTTGACCGTGGGGTTGTCGATCCCAAAGTGCTCGAGGAAAACCTCCAACGTCGCTCGGCCCTCCGCTTTGTGAACCACCGTGATCTCCCGATCACTGCCGCCGACATCCTGCCAATTGTTCAGCTGGTCGCGATAGATCGCGACGACTTGCGCGCGGGTCAGTTCCGGGATTTCGTTCCGGCCGTGGACGATCAGCCCCACTCCGTCCGCCGCAATCGGGTGCGCCTTGAGATCGGCTTCGTCGGGCTGGAGGGCTCGGCTGGCAATCCCGATGTCTGCCACACCGGTTCGGGCATCGGCGATCCCTTTCCCCGAACCTCCGGTCTGGACATCGATGCGGAGGCCCGGATGCAGCTGTTCGAATCGTTTGGCGATTTCCGCGGCGAGGGGCGCCACGGTACTCGATCCGGTGAGCGTGAGCCGGCCCATGAGTGGGTCGGGTCCTCCACCCGCCTGCTGGTCCGGTGGCTGCTTCGTGCAGCCGATCAGCGACAGCGTCAGGACGAGCGCGAAGGGGAAAGCGTAAATCGACTGCATGAAAAACTGGCCTGAGGGGAACAGCGGTCTAGGTGCTTGGCTGGAAAGCGTGTCTACTCGTTCGCTTTCCCCCGCCGGGGACGCGGAGGCGAGGGAGTTGCTGCCGGAGCCGTCTTCAAGATGAAGTGAAAGAAAGCTGGCAACATCCGAGGTCGATCGCCCGACCATTGCATCGAACCCGCAGAGACGGCGCGAGCGCGTAGCTGGCGTATCGTCCCTCCCGCTGGCGCGTGACGAGTTGCGCCGCGCGCAACGCTTTCAGATGATGCGAGAGCAGCGTCGGCTCGACGCCGAGCGATTCGTTGATCTCCGAGACCGTCTGCGGTCCGTCGAGCAACTGTTCGATCACGGCCAGACGCGTTTCATCGGCTAAGACTTTCAGCACCCGCGCGCAGGGGATCTCCTCCCCTGACGCTTGGCCGAGAAGGCTGAAGGCTGATTTCATGGCGACGCCCTCGGATGAATTGTTGGTCAATTGAGCTTCCATTCAAATGTTTGGGGCTCAGAAAGTCAACCGACTCGCGGGGAGGGCGGCGGCGCACAAAAAGGTGCGCACAAAAAGGTGTCAGGTACCGTTTTTTTGGCGCTGGCCCTCCCCTCGCTGTCGCTCGACCCTCCCGGGGGGAGGGTGTCGCAGGATCGTAGCTCGAGCATGCCAGGGGGGAGGGTGTCGCAGCGTTGTGGCTCAGATGCCTTCCAGCAACCGCTGCTCGATCGTTTCGTCGACGCGGGCCGGATGACGACGGAGGGTGGCGAAGTCGAGGCGACCGAGCAGCTCGGCGGCAGAGACCTCTTGCCAGCGGGAACAGAGGCCCGACGACCAGGCCGCCCAGCCGATGATCCGCTCAGGAGGGACCCCGGCATCGCGAAAGAAAGCGAGGCGAGTATCTCCATGCCGCTTGGCGAGGCGTCGCCCATCCTTGCCGCAGACCAAGGGCACGTGGGCATATTGCGGCCGCTGCCCGGCCAGGGCGTCGATCAATTCGAGTTGCCGGAAGGTGCTGCTGATCAAATCGTCGCCCCGCACCACTTGCGTCACGCCCATCGCCAGATCGTCGCAGACGACCGCCAACTGGTAGGAGCACGTTCCCCGCTTGTGAGTCAGCGGAAAATCGCCGAGCGACGGGCCAACCGCCAAGACATGTTCTCCGCTGACCAGATCGACAAACCGCCGGAGCCGCGCGCGGGTGCGAAAACGCCAGCAGAAGGTTCCCGCTGCGGGGAGGGCATCCCCCCCTTGCCAGCCCGCACAGGTGCCGGGGTAGACGGGCGCCTCGTGCGTGACGTGCGGCGCGCTGGCGGCCTCGGCGATATCCTTCCGCGTGCAGACGCAGGGATAAGCCCGCCCGGCTTCGATCAATCTCTGGAGCGCCGCTGCATAGAGATCGCTTCGTTCGGTTTGGATGTACGGCCCCTGGGCACCACCCCGATCGGGCCCTTCATCCCAGTCGAGTCCGAGCCATGCCAGGTCCTCGATCGCTTGCCCGCGGGCCCCTTCTTTCACCCGCGGCGAATCGATGTCTTCGATCCGCAGGATCAGCTTCCCACCGGCTTGGCGGGCGGCGAGCCAAGCCAACAAGTACGTCCGGGCATTGCCCAGGTGCTGTGCGCCGGTCGGCGAAGGGGCCAGCCGGCCGACCGGGGGCGCGGCTGCCCGCGAGGCTTCCTCCGCCGCTGCGGTCTCCTCCTCAGCGGGAGGATCGCGTCGCTTAGAAATCGGCATTCCCCGGGTAACGCGGAAACGGAATCACATCGCGAATGTTGGCCATCCCGGTGACGTACTGGACCGCTCGCTCCAGCCCCAGCCCAAAACCGGCGTGGGGTACGGTGCCGAAACGCCGCAGATCGAGGTACCACCAGTATTCCTGCTGATCGAGCCCCGCCTCCGCCATCCGCCGCTGCAGCACATCGAGGCGTTCCTCACGTTGGCTTCCGCCGATGATTTCTCCGACCCCCGGGACCAGTACATCCATCGCCGCGACCGTCTGCCCGTCGTCGGAAACGCGCATGTAGAACGGTTTGATCGAACTGGGGTAATCGGTCAGGATCAGCGGCCCGCCGACATGCTGCTCGGTCAGGTACCGCTCGTGCTCCGCCTGCAGGTCGCTTCCCCAGGCGATCGGGTACTCGAATTGGGCATCGGCGTGCTCCAGGATTTCGATCGCCTCGGTGTACGCCATATGGGCAAACGGTCGCTCGACAACTTGCTGCAGCTGTTCGATCACGCCGGGCTGGATCCGCTGGTTGAAGAACGCCAGATCTTCGCCGCAATGGCTCAGGCAATCGGCGAAGACCCGCTTGAGGAAGGCTTCGGCGAGCTGCATGTTGTCGTGCAAGTCGAAAAACGCGGCTTCGGGCTCGACCATCCAGAACTCTGCCAAGTGCCGGCTGGTGTGGCTGTTCTCGGCGCGGAAGGTGGGGCCAAAGGTGTAGACCCTTCCCAGGCTGGTCGCGTAGGTCTCCGCTTCCAGTTGCCCACTGACGGTCAGGAACGTCGGTTTTTCGAAGAAGTCCTGGCTGTAGTCGAGCGGCTGCGTCGAGCGGGCGAGGGCTTCCAGGTCGAGGGCCGTCACCCGGAACATCTCGCCGGCGCCTTCGCAATCGCTCGCGGTGATCACCGGCGTCTGCGTGTAATAGAACCGGCGATCTTGGAAGAAGGCGTGGATCGACGCGCAGATCTGATTGCGGACGCGGGCCACCGCCCCGAAGGTATTGGTGCGGGGTCGGAGATGCGCCCACTGCCGCAGCTTTTCGAACGAATGCCGTTTTTTCTGAAGCGGGTAGGTTTCCGGATCGGCCCAGCCGAGCACGCGGACCGAATCGGCTTGCAGTTCGGTGGCCTGGCCCTTGGCGGGCGAGGCGATCACTTTGCCCTGCACGACCACGCTGCAACCGACCGACAGTTTCTGCACCTCGTCGGCATAGTTGGGTAATTCCCCGGGCGCGACGACTTGCAGGTTGCCGAAGCAACTGCCGTCGTTGAGTTCCAGGAAGCTAAAGCCGGCTTTGGAGTCACGGCGTGTCCGCACCCAGCCGCGGATTTCGGCGGTCCGGTCGACCGCCGCCGGCTGGCGGGCGTCGTGAACGGAAATCCATTGTTCGTGCTCCATCGCAGCCATCCTATTTGGAAGAAATCCGGTTCTTTTTGAAGAACGCTCCCACTCCGACCAGCAGCAGGACCGCCAGCAGCAACAGGGCGGCGTTGCCGATCGGGAAACTGCCGAGGCGTTTGCCGTACAACCCCCAAGCCGAAGCGAACAGGGCGACGAAGGTGGCCACCCCCATCAGCAGATTCCAGCGGACCCGTTGCCCGCCGGTCGGCATCGCCTCGCCCAGGACGGTCTTGGAATTCATCAGCAGGAAGAACGAGACGTAGGCGATCGGCAACATCGCTCCGCCGATCACTGAGGTGGGGGTTGCCAGGGCGGCCGCCGCCAGGCTCCAGACGAACGGACCGAACACGCCGACGATCGCCGGGATCATCGAACCGACGCGATGCATCATCCCATCATGGGGGGCGCCGATCATCTCGCAGAAGGCAAACCCATTGATCAACATCAAGATGATGATCGTCGAAATCGCCATCCCCAGCACGCCCACGCCGAACAGCTTTTGGGACACCTCGTCGCCGACCAGCGGTTGCAGCGTGGTCGCCAAGGCCAAGTTATCCCGTCCGGCCAGCATCGCCGCCATCCGTCGTTCGGATTCGGGCAAGGCTTCCCGCATCGCTTCCACCTGGATTTGGGCCGACTCGCGGTCGGCGGCCTGTTCGTCGCCGGCAGCCTTCAACAACGTGGCGTAGCTATCGGGTTCCATCGCCAGCAGCCGCTGATCGAGGATTGCGCGGTACTCGTTGACCTCTTTTCCGCCCCCCGTCTCCAGCATCTTCAGGACATCGTCGGCTTTCCCATGGAACTGGCTGGCCGAGGCGATCACGACACAACCGGTGGCCAACACGAAGGGGACGATCAGCCCGATGGAAAGGTCAAAGATCGCCAGCCCGCGGTGGGTTTTGCCCCAACCTTTCCGCAGCATCGAATAGGGCAGCAGGAAGGTCATGTTGATCCCCACGGCCGTGGCAAAGGCGGTGATGATCTTGTCCTTCTGCATGTCGGAGATCAGGTTCCGCCACCAGCCGGCACTGTCGCCCGTCGCGGCGATGAAGCCTTCCATCGTCGGAACCGGCGTGAACAGGTAGCGGGGATCGGGAATGAAGCCCATCAAGATCTTGCCCCAGGGCAAGGCCCCCTTGGCGGTCATCGCCACCACCACGCCGACAAAACTGAGCACCACGACGCCGACGAGCGCTTTCAGGATCCCTTCAAACAGTCGGATCCCCCAGCTGCCCGAGTTGTAGAACCAGACGACGATCGTGGCGGCGACGAACAGCCCGGCCGACGAGATCACCAGACCGGTCGCGTTATTGGCCGCCGGCAGCAGGTTCTGCTGGATCGCCGCGGTGCCCAAGGCAAACTGCGGCAAGCACCAGACGATGTTCGCCAGCATCGATGCCAACAGCCAGCCCCAGGCCAAGGCAGGACTGATATGGTGCTTGATCGAATCGAAAGGTTTTTCGTTGGTCGAGAGCGCGACGTAGCTGATCGCGCTCAGCATGATCACTCCCAGGATCATCGCCAGCGGCTGCAGCCACATCAGCTGGTAGCCCATGATCACGCCCAGGTAGAGCGCTCCGGCCAGCGATCCTCCGCCCAACGTGATCGCTCCCTGCAACCAACCGGGACCGGAGAGGGCGGTGTAGACCTTGTACTTTTTCAGGCCTCCAGCCGCTTCGGCTTCGCGTAAACGCTGAAGGTCTTTTTCTCGGGTGAGGTCGGGCATGATCGCGGGAGGCTCCGGCAACAGGTGGGGCGAAGAGGGGACAGCTTGAAACCGATAGCTTAGCGGCGCCGTCGGGGGGCCGAAACCGAGAAGCCCCGCCGAGCGGCTCGATTCTCCGCCATCACGCCCTGTGAGGGCGGCAACCCGACCAAGCCGGCCTGTGCACCGGCCTGTGCACCGGCGGGGAGGGGGTCGGAAGAGTGGCCGCAGCCTGCCCCG
>CAYNVI010000221.1:0-7729 GCA_964400585.1 uncultured Pirellulaceae bacterium
CCAGAAAGCAGGCGTGGTAGTCGCTCTTCATGACCGGCAGCTTCGCGATCAGCGGGCACGACCGCACGCACGCTCATATGATTCAGTCCGATCCGTCCGGCCGGTTTGTGCTGCACGTGGACCTGGGACTCGATCGTATCTTGATCTGGAAATTCGACGCCGACCGGGGCCGTCTGTTGCCCCACGATCCTGCCTTCGTCAGCCTCCCACCCGGGGACGGCCCGCGACATTTCTCTTTCCATCCCAATGGCCGCTGGCTTTATTCGATTCAGGAAGAAGGCTCGACGGTCGTGTTGTTTGATTTCGCCGAGGAATCGGGTGCCTTGGTGGCCCGTCAGACGATTTCGACCCTGCCCCCCAACTTTGTCGGGAGTAACTTCTGTTCCGAAATCCTCGTCTCGGACGATGGCCGATTTGTGTACGCGGGCAACCGGTTGCACGACAGCATCGCAATTTTCGCGGTTGGTCCCGAGGGCGAACTGACCTTCCTGGAGGAGGAATGGACACGCGGCGATTACCCGCGCAGCTTCAATTTCGATCCCAGCGGGCGCTTCCTGTACAGCTGCAACCAGCGGGCGGACCATCTGGCCATTTTCGCAGTCGATCGGCAGACCGGTCGGCTCGATTTCACCGGCGACTACGCCGCCGTGGGCAATCCTTCCAGCATCGTCTTTGTGGACCTTGCCGAGTGAGCGTCTGCCCGGCGAGGCCACGTGTTGCTGAGCGAGTGGGCGCTTGCTGTCGGTATTTTTCCTTCCTCCTTTTTGAGTTTCCGCAGATGTGTTGGCCCCCCCTGTTTCCAGCCGGCTCCGCCGTCCGGACTCGACCCTGCTCATTGCTCGGTGCGTATCTGCGCCTGGGACTGACGCTGCTGGTGACGTCAGGCACGTTGGCAACGGCCCAATCCCCCGATGCCGCCTCTGCCACACCGCAGCGACCGAACGTGCTGCTGATCGCGGTCGACGACTTACGCCCGGAACTCGGCTGCTATGGCGCGAGCCACGTCGATTCTCCTCACCTCGACCGCTTGGCTGCCGGAGGAGTCCGGTTCGACCACCACTACGTGCAAGTCGCCACCTGTGGGGCATCGCGGTATGCGATGCTGACCGGCCGCAGTCCGTTTCGCAGCGGCGTGACGCGCAGCAACAGTGCCTTTTACCAGGGATCGTCGAAGCTGGACCCGCAGCGTTTGCCCGGCGCCCAATCGATGCCCGAACTGTTCCGCCGCAACGGCTACCACACCTGCCAGATCGGAAAGATCAGCCACACGGCCGACGGCCGCGTGTTCGCCTACGACGGCAGCGGCGATGGGCGGCAGGAAATGCCGCACGCCTGGGATACACTGGCCACCCCGCTGGGCCCTTGGGAACGCGGCTGGGGCGCGTTCTTCGCATACGCCGATGGCGTCAGCCGCGAAGACGGCAGCGGCCACCAGGACTTGATGGAGTTCGTGGCCGAGGAGGACGAGGGGCTTCCGGATGGCTTGAACGCCAAGGTCGCGGTCGAAAAACTGCACCAGTATCGTGACCAGGACCAGCCGTTCTTCCTGGCGGTTGGTTTTTACAAGCCCCATCTCCCCTTCGTCGCGCCGCGTCAGGATTGGGAAGCGATGCAACAGCGGGAGATTCCGCCGATCGCGGATCGTGCCAAACCCGCTTCTCCCCACTGGCATCGCAGCGGGGAATTCTACCGCTACGATTTTCCCTTTCCGAAAACGCGGCCGCTGAGTGCGTCCTCCGCCGAGCAAGCGCGACGCGCCTACGCCGCCTGCGTTCGCTACACCGATCGCCAGGTGGGTCGGGTGCTGGCAGCCCTGGAGGCGACCGGCCAGGCCGACAATACGATCGTCGTGGTCTGGGGCGACCATGGTTGGCACCTCGGTGAACAGCAGATCTGGGCCAAGCACACCCCGTGGAACCGCGCGCTGCGGAGTGTCTTGATCGTCCGCACGCCCGCGATGGCCGGCCGGGGGAGCGTGTACGAAGCCCCGGTGGAGACGCTCGATCTTTACCCGACGCTCGTCGACCTTTGTCAACTGCCCGACCGCCAAACCGCCTTCCCGCTCGACGGGGACTCGTTGCGGGCCGCCCTGGCCGCCCCGCCCGCGGGCGACCGGTCCGCCGATCCGCACCCCCCGGCGATCAGTTTCTGGGGCAACGTCGTGACGGCGACCGATGGCGTCTTTCGCCTGGTCTGCCAACGAGACGGCAAGGCGAACGACCGCTTGAAAACGATTGCCTTGTACCACAATGCTCCACGTCCCGACGGGGCATCGATGCAAGACGTTCAATCCCAGCATCCGGAACGTGTCGAGCGGTTGCGGCAAGCGATCGCCGCCGAGCAGCGACAACGTTCGTAGCGCGTTCTCCTCGCGGCTTATTCGGCGGCGATGCAGTAGAGGTGCTTGTCGGAACGGACCAGCATCCTGCCGTCGCTGATCGCGGGGGTTCCTCCAAAGTGCTCGGCCGCCTTCGTAGTGCGGTTGACGGACACCACGTCGAACGTGTCTCCGGCCCGCAGCACGTAGCCGGTGCCGTCCTCCTGGAAGTAGTAGACATGCCCGTGGGCGGCCACGGGGGAAGAAAAATCGATCGAACCGGAACGCCCCCGCCGGCGCCCGCGACTTTGCTGCCCCGGGGCAACCTCCAGATCGCTCCGATCCGCTGCAGGAAGCCGCCCTTTAAAGAGCTCGCGGCCATCGCTGGCGGCGATCGCGTTGGCCACCCCGTTGGAAAAAAAGTAAACGCGGCCTTGGTAGACCAGGGGCGTCCCGAAGCGGGACGAATCATTGCCGCTCCACAGTCGATTCTTTTCCGAAATATCATCCGTTCCGCCGACCCGCAGGGCGATCGAACCGCCGCCACGTCCCTCGATCCCGAACACCACGCCATCCTTCGCCACAATGCTCGAACTGTACTGGTCGGTCTCCATCGCCTCGCTGAACCAGCGAAGCTTTCCGTTCCGCGGATTCAGTCCCCACAACTCGTAAGGGACTCCCAGGACCAAATCGGTACGTTGCGGGTCGACCTGGACCAGCAGCGGCGTTCCCCAGACATTCGCCAACCCGCTCGCTTCCTGCTTCCAGACCTGTCGGCCGGTCGCTTGATCGAGCCCGACCAGCGCGCGGCTCTCGGCGCTCGCGGTCACGATCACCAGGTCAGCGAAAAGAATCGGACTGGACGACGACCCCCAGCGATGTTCATCCGATTCGGTTCCGACACTGGCTTGCCACACGGCATCGCCCTGCAGATCAAACGCGTGAACGCCCGATTTGCCGAAAAAGGCGTAGACGCGCTGGCCGTCGGAAACGGGCGTGTGCGAGGCATAACCGTGCGAGGGGACGCCCGCTCCGGAAAAAGGATCTTCGGGCTGAACCGCCTCCACCGTCCGCTGCCACTGCAGCGTTCCGCTCGCCAGGTCAAAGCACAGCAGGTGACGCCGCAAGTCGTCGAGGTTGCCCGGGTTTTCCCGGTCGATTCCGTAGCCGCTGTAACAGGTCACGAAGACCCGCTGGTTCACGACGATCGGGCTGGAAACGCCGGGGCCCGGCAATTCCGCCTTCCAGGCGATGTTTTGGTGCGGGGACCATTCGGTCGGGATGCTTGATGACTCGCCGGCGACCCCCGAACCATTCGGGCCGCGGAACCGTCGCCAATCGGCGTGGCTGACTACCGAAAGGAGACTAACGAGCAGGGCGAGCAGGCCAGCCATTGGTCGCATGGGAATTTCCTGGGAAACAAGGGTTGTCCGCTGATTTGCGCGGTTTCGGCACCAGCCGCCGGGTTGTCACGAAGCAGCCGGGGGCGAGGCTCCGTCCGCCAAGTCGTCTCTTCGGCTACCAGGACGACAGAGAGGACGCCGGGCTGGAGCGCGTCGTTCTCGTGCGGTTCCAGCCGCTGCCAGGCCGCTTGCGGTGGTTCGGTCAGTTTCGTGTAGACCTTGGACGCGGTGATCGCGGCGAACACGCAGGAGACGCAGAAGCCGACGGCGGCCAAGCCGAGGATCCAGCCGGGAACCTTCCGTTCGCCCGTCAGCTCGGACCGCGTGCCCAGATAGAGCAGCGTGGCGGCGAGCGCCGGAATCCCCAGCACCGTCAACGCCTGGGCGATCGTGATCAACAAGACCGTGCTCCCTTCGCGGTAGAGAGACGCCAGGGCGACCGCCATCCCGACCAACAAGGCGATCGTCGTCATGTGCACCGGCCAGCCGTCTTCCATCCGAGATCCCTTGCCCATCGCGTCCGACATCACGGTGCCGCCGATCAAGGCATTGACGAGGAAGGAACTGAGGGCCCCCGCCAGAATGCCGACGCAGAAAATGATCTTTGCCGACGCCCCGAAGAGCGGCTCCAACTGGACCGCGACGTCTCCCACCGAGGCCAGCGTCAACCCGTCCGGACGATTGTAGAAGACGCGCCAGGAGGTCAGCAGGATGATCGACGTGACGCAGCCCAACATCGAAATGCTGACGAAGGAATCGACGACCCCGCGGCGGACTTCAGGCAGCCCCCACCCTTTTTCCTTCACCAGGTAGGCCTGATAAAAGGCGCCTCCTACCGAAAAGGTCGTCCCGATCATGCCCAGCAGCGGTAACCAATCGAGCGCGTCGGTCGACGGGACAGGCGTGTAGGGTCGCGGTCGGGTAAAGACCACGGCGAAGTTGAACAGGAACGCGACGGTCATCATCCCGATCAACAGCTTCATCAACCGCTCGACCGAACCGTACAGGTTCCGCAGCAGGTAAAGGCTGGCGATCACCACCCCGTTGGCCAGCAGCAAAACGCCGCACCGCGCGGCGAAGGGAAGCGTGTCGTCCCCGAACAGCGGTTCGATGCCACCGATCAAGGCGATGTTGTTCGAGGATTGAAAAAACGCCACCAGGATGAACAGAATCAAACCGATCAGGATCGCCACCGGCCGCCCCAACCGCTGGGCCAACTGATCGCAGGGGCTGTCCTCATACACCGCCCCCAAGCGGGCGGCCAGCGCGACCATCCCAATCATCAAGATCGCCGCCACGATGACGACGGGCAAGCCGATCAGTCCAAACGTGGCGCCCACTTTGGAACTGGTCAGGATCGAGCCGGGACCGAGTACGACCGCGGCCACGATAATGGCCGGGCCGATCGATTTCAGAAGACGTTGCATGCCGGATCTTGCTGGGGCGGGAGGGCGAGGTGGAGTGGCGGGAGGCCCATCATACGAAACTGACTGGCCGCTTTCACCTAGGCTTGGCAACCTCGCAGCTGCCGACGTCGGGCCGTGATCTCCCAGAACGCTCCGCTCACCCGCTGGTCCTCGACCAGGAAGGCGCGGTCGTGGAGGGCAACCGTCGGACAAATGTGCTTGGGAAAAGCGAAAGCAGCCGATCCGATCGGGATCTCGGCGGCTCGCGGCGTGCGGAGGACCAGGTGCTCCTCGCTTTGCCCCACCAGTTCGGCTTCTGGGAAAGCGGGCAGAACAAGGCGTCGATCCAAGGGGTTCTCGGCCGCCACGGCTTTGTAACCGAGGTCGAAACAAAGCTGATCAGCGGCGGGGCGGCTGATCACGCGGGTCAACAGGACGGCAGCCACTTCAAAACCGAGCTCGGGGTAGTCGCTGCCGTAACCGACGTCCCACAGCAAGGGGGTCCCCGGACTGCATTCCCACGCCGTCTCGCTCGCCCACGTCGCAAAAGTGGGGCTGCCGCCGCCCACAATCGTTAAATCGGCGGGCCAGCTTCCCGTTTGCAACGTCTGCTGCAACGCGTCGATGATCTGGCGGGCCGCGACGCGACGCTCCACTGCGGATGGCTGATGCAGATGACCATCGTAGACATGCCAGCCGGCGAGTTTCAGTCCGGCTTGGCTCTGAATCGCCTCGCCGAGATCCTCTAGCGGTGCCCCCATCGCGACGCCCGTGCGATGCATCCCGCAATCGATGTCGATGAACACCCGCAGGGGACGTTCCCCGTTCGCAAAGCGTTTCGCAACCGGTCCCAACGTTTCGGGATCATCGACCGTGACGGCAAACGAAGTCTCCGGAAAGCGCTCGATCAATCGCTCCAGCAAGCCGAGGTTGGGACCGACCGGCGGATAGGCCCACAACAGATCGCGGACCCCGGCGGTCGCAGCCATCTCCGCTTCGGCGAGCGTGGCGACCTTGCATTTGTCGATCCCCGCCGCGCGTTGCAGGGCCACAATCGCCGGCATCTTGTGCGTTTTCACATGCGGGCGGAGACGAGCCGGATCCTGGACCGCTGCGATCATCCGATCGATGTTCGCCTGAACCGCTGCCGGAGCGACTAAGAGGCAGGGCGAGGCAAGCTTTTCCAGTCCCTGCAGTTCGGACCATTGCATCAAAGCGCCACCGGGGTTCGAGGAAGGAAGCGGCCTGCGGTGTCGGTTAACCGAGGGCTTGTCGCGTCAGGCTGAGGAAATTCTCGTGGCAGATTTTGGTGATGGCCTGTTCGGCGTAGCCGCGCTTGCGGAGGATCGAGATCAGCCCGCGCAGGTCCGCGATCGAATCGACATCCGCCGGGCACTGCTCGTTTCCGTAACCTCCGTCGAGGTCGGTCCCGATCCCGACGTGATCCGCATTCCCGAGCAACTGACAGCAGTGATCAATGTGATCGGCAACGGTCTCCAGAGTCACCCCGGCTGGCCCCGGGAGGGTTTGTTTGCGGATCCAGCCGGGGACCAGCATCCAGGCATCGAGGGCGACCCCGATCACACCGCCGCGGGCCGCCAGCGCCTGGATCTGGCGATCGGACAGCTGCCGAGGATCGTCAACGAGCGCCCGGCAGTTGTGATGGCTCGCCCACACCGGACCTTGATACAGATCCAACGCTTCCCAAAAAGTCGGTTCGCAAAGATGGGTGACATCGAGGATCATCCCCAGCCGGTCCATCTCCGCCAGTAGCTCTCGACCACGCGGGGACAGCGGGCCACTGCGGTCATGTCCCAACGCGTATCGCCCGTTGCCGTAATGGGCCGGTCCCACCGCCCGCAAACCTTGTTCGTAAGCCCGCGGCAAATCGTCCAGGTCCCGAATCGAATCGGCCCCTTCGAGGCTCAGCAAATAACCGATCGGAGCGTGGGACGGATCGGTTTGCCACCGTTGCAAGTGATCGTCGACCGCCGCAGCGGTCGTCAGCTGGCGCAGTTGACCGTCTGCTTCCATCGCGCGATACCAAGCAAGTTGTCCTTGGGTCATCGCCCACGCCTGCGGCGGTGACCTCCAAGAGGCAATCGGACCGGCCGGGCGCATGCAGCCGGCGATCAACGTCGCCACACAGATGCCGATATTGGCCTGACGCATCGCGGGAAAGCTGACGGTCCCTCGCCCGCGCCCCCCGAGGTCCTGCAGCCCTTGTTCGCTGTCGCGGATCGACGCGATCGATTCGCGCAGGTCGCGGTTGTACTCGAGCGCATTGAGGCTGAGATCGAGATGCGCGTCAAACAATAGCGGCGTCGCAGGCGCTTGATCGGCCATCCGGTCGCTCCATGGCTCGCTGCCAGCCCTCGTCCGCCCGACTGACGAGCCAGGGCTTGGTGACGGAAAGCCGCCGCGTTCCGCTGCGGGGGCGTCGGCGCGGGGAGGCACCCGTGAGGGCAGGCGAGCGGGCACGAAAAGCGAAGAGTCTAATGAATCGTCGCGAGCCTTGGTATCGCCCCCTCGGATAGATAAGCCAACCCCCACCCTGCACCTTGCGACACCCTCGCCCCTGGGAGGGTCGAGCCTAAGCGAGG
>CAYNVI010000222.1:0-7716 GCA_964400585.1 uncultured Pirellulaceae bacterium
CCGGGGCACCAGGTCGCCTTGGTTGACCGCTCGCTTGAGCTGCCAGACGCCCGCCAAGTTTTCATCCGCCACGATTTCGTCCTGCGGCGAGACGGCGGCGTCATCTGCCTGGGCGACCGAGACCGGCGGATGCGTGACCAACCAACCGGCGGCGCACCACAATCCGAGGCGCACCAATCCGAGGCGCACCAATCCGAGGCTCGTCCGACGCCGGCGTGGCTTCTTCGAATCAGACATACAGGGCTCTCCATCATTGCGGGTTGCGAGGATCGTCGTTCGCGAAAACATTAACTCGAGGACAACGCAAGGATCATGCCGAAAACGCGGCATCTGGAGGCTGCCGGCGAATCGCCGGGGCCCTGGCTCCCTTCGGGCGGGCGCGGTGGCGCGCGGGTGGGGACCGCGCAAACAACAAGCCGCTTTCGCGGGTGCGAAAACGGCTTGATGAGTCGCTCAGAAAACGGGGACGCTCAGGACGAGCCCTTCGCCTGTTCGCCGCCGGCCTTGGGCTGGCCGCCTGCTTGCTGGCCACCCGACTGCTGGCCACCGGCCTGCGGACGGACGCGTTTGTTGATGTCCGTTTCCAACACGCCGAAGACCGCTTCGTGGCGGGCCACCGACATCTGCAGGGCCGCCAGCAGCCGCTTGGCGGTGTAGAAGTTGACGATGATCCGCTGTTTGACTTGGATCGGATCTTTGGGCACGCCGATCGGTTGCGGGTTCAGACCGAAGTCGACGATCAGTTCTTCGGGCGAACCGGTGACGCGGCAAAAGTTTGCGTAGGTCGCTTGCGCGTTCTCGTCGTTGACTTGAACCTGCACCGGTTGCTGCTGCTGGGTCTGCGCCTTGGCAGCCGCCGGTTGGGCGGTTTCGGGGGCGTCAGTCGTCTTGGGGTTTTGTGTATCTGCCATCGTGTTTCTTTCTTTCTCCCTGGAGGCCTAGCGGCGGAGTCGATGCCGGCAGAGCCACCGGCGTCAGAAGCGAAAACCAAAAAAGTGAAACGCGTTCGCTACGGTTCATTGGATGAATCGGAGGCGAACGAGTTCCGCGAACTCCCATAATTCTTCAGACTGGGAAGGAACCCACCGCGGTCCGCCTCATCCTATCGGGGGTGAGGGGGGCTGCAACGGCATGCGGACGAGAACCGGTGGAAAAGGAAACGATTCTGTCGATCGTTGCAGTCCCGTTCACAAAGCCGGGAAGGCACGCAAAGTGGGCAAGTTCCCAAAGGATTGCTTACGTTTGGCCGGGGGGCAAAAACGAATCGTATTAAAGTTCGAAATTGAAGGTTTTGATGATCAAACGCCAAAGCCGCCACCCCAAGGTTTTGGGCGAGGTATGGACTTTGGCCGAGCCTCGATAACCGGGACGCATCGGTTCGTCGATCTCGGCTAACGAGACCAACGCCTGGTAGGAAGCGCTGCGCGGTTTGACCTGGCCGGTCTGCGGATCGATTTCGGTTTCCAAGTCGCCGCCGGTCTGGCTCGACATCCCCGCGGAGACTTGTTGGCGGGTGTTGACCGAGAGGTCGTGGATCGTGCCGGAAAAGGTTTCCAGGCGGCTGGCATCGAACTTGAGATCGACGTCCATCCCTTCCCGGATCAACTGGATGTCGCCTTGGTCGACGATCAGGACCGCCTCCATCGAATCGGGGGTTCCGATCTGGCAGACGACATCTTCGGGCGTCAGCAAGGCCCCGCGATTCTTCTCCGCAAGCGGCGAGCCCGACCAGCTGGGGAGCCGGCCATCTTGCGGATCGCCGTCCTCACGCGGGGGCGGGGGGATCACATAGCCGTCGACCGGAGCCCGGATGGTCAAGCGTGCCAGCTCCTCTTCGGTCTTGCCGCGCAACTGCCGGAACGAATCGAGGAGTTTTTCTTGGGTATGCAATTCGGCGGCGACACTGGGGTCGCGGCGCTGGCGAAAACGCATGTTGGCCAACCGCACTTCGGCTTGCTCTTCCTGCCCTTGGAGATCGGTCAGCTTGACCAGCAGGTCACGATTTTCGAGTTGCGCGATCACCTCGCCTTGGCGGATCGGTTGTCCCGCCTTCACCGTCTGTTCGATCCGTCCGGCGGTTCCGGCGTAGACCATCCCCATGTCGGCTTGCTGGACCTCGAAGGCGCAATCGATGTGGTGCGGCAGGGGGACCAGCACGACGAAAGCGATCGCCACGCCGACGACGGCCAGGGTGGTGGCTAAGCGTCCACGTTTCACCTTTTGTAATCTCCCAGGAGTGCGACAGAATTTGTAAGTCTGGATCACCGGTTGCGTGACCAAGCCGGCAAACCCGACCACGGCCACCATCCGGCCGACGACCGCCAGGCCGTACGGTTCCAGGACCTTGATCAGGAACCAACAAATCGAAAACACGACCACCCAGCGGTAGATCACCGAGGCGATCGTAAAGAGCCCGAAAAAGAGGCGATTGCGCTGCGGTAAGAACGGGTCTTCGGGCAGTTCCAGTCCGAGGCAGGTCTGTTGGAACCACCGTTTCAAGACTTCGGTGCTCTTTTGCCGGAGATTGGGGATCTCCAGGATGTCCATCAGGATGTAGTAGCCGTCAAAGCGGAGCAGCGGGTTCCCGTTGACGACGATCGTGCTGATCGCGTTGAGGAACATCATGTTCAGGCAGAGATCGTTCAGCAGCCCCGGTTCGGTGAAGTACCAGGTGTACATGGCAAACGACGCCAGGATCATCTCCACATAGATCCCGCCGGCCCCGATCCAGACCCGTTTCCACTTGTTGGGCAGCATCCAGGAATCGGACACATTGCAATACAGGCAGGGCGTAAAGACCAGCAGCATGAAGCCGATCTCATGGCATTCCCCGCCGAACTTCTTGCAACTGATCCCGTGTCCCAATTCGTGCAAAACCTTGACCACCGCCATCGTCGCGCCGAGATAGAGCCAGCGATCGGCGGCGAAGAACTGCTGGAAGCTGGGAAGTTTGGCGTAGACGGTTTCGTATTGGCTGCCCAGCAGGATCAACGCCGAGAAGCAGAAGGCGAGGAAACAGAGGAGGGCCGGGACGGTGAAGAGCCAACCGACCCAGGGGACCGCGCGGTTGAGGAATCGTTCGGGGTCGATGCCACGGAAACGCAGCGCGAACACGTTGGTGAACTTGCCCATCAGCTCTTTCCGCTTCTTCGTCCCCCCGCGGCTTTTGAGCGCCTTGCCTTGGCCCGGTGCATTGCTGATCACCAGCCCGCTGCGGTGCAACATCCCGATGAACTGCTGCAGATCGCCGAAGGTGATCTTCTGCGGGGCAAACCGTTGTTCGAAACCGTCTTTGATCTGCTGCAGACTGACATGCCCATCGAGCATGTTGAGGATGAAGAATTCCTCTTCGTGAAAGCGAAAGTACTGCAGCCCGACCGGTTCCTTGACCACCCAGTACGCCGTCCCCTGATACCGCTGCCGCGTGCTCGTCAGGTCCGGCCGTTTGCGCAGCGTCAACGCTCGGGAGGAGCTACTGACAAGGCTTTCTGCGAGCGTGGTCATCGCGTCGAGGCTATCGGTGAAGAGGCGGTCGGTGAAGTCGAAGAGAAAGGAAGGAGGCGGTGCGAGCAAGGGCAGCGTTCGTCGCGGCGGCGGTTCCCTGCCGGGATCTTGATCAACGCGTCGCCAGGTTACCCTGCGGTTTCAATTCGATCGTCGCCCGCATCCCCGGTTTGAGCAGCCAGTCGCTCTCCGGACCGGCTTGCCGGACGTTGGGGACATCGACCCAGACACGGTAACGTTGGTTGACATCCATCTCCGAACTGACGAAACCGAGCTTGCCTTCGAGCGTGCGACGTTGGTTCTGAGCGATGAAGACCTCGACGGTGACCGGCGCCCCGCGGGCCACCCGGCCGGGCTGGGCGAATCCATAGAGATAGCCTTCCACGCGGAGTTGATCGAGTTGCACCAAGTGCACGATCGGGGAACCGGGCTGGACCCACTCGCCCAACTGCGCGATGCGGTTCTCGACGAAGCCGGCAAAGGGGGCCGCAACCTGGCGGCGGGTGACTTCCAATTCCGCCAATTCCCGCTCGAATTTCTTGGCCGCGTGTTGGGATTGGGCGACGTCTTGTTGGAGTTGCGCCAGTTCGATCCGGAGGGTGGCGCGGTCCGCTTCCAATCGCTTCTTTTCCATCTCCCAGAAAGGGGTGGCCCCTTCCGATTCCAGTTTGGCGTACGACTTGTATTCGGCGATCGCCGTCTGTTCGGAGTTCTTCGCATCTCGGAGGTTGACGTCATTTTCCGCGTTCAGCCGGGCTTCCGTCTCCTCGGCCAGCTTCAATTCCAAGTTCAAGGCGGCTTGGGAGGCGTCGATCACGGCGACCGTATCGCCTTGCGCCACATTGTTCCCTTCCTGCACCTTGATCTCGGTGATCTTCCCTTGGACTTCCGAAGGCACCCGGACGCTGTTGATCGCTTTGACGAAGGCGTTGGTGGGATTGCCTTCCCGTTCGGAGGGCGCGGGGCGGGGACTGCGGTCAGGGCGTTGGCCCACCGCCGCCGAGGCAAACAGGACGAGGAAGGCGAAGGCAAAAGCGTTTCGCATCGGTAACAACTCCGGTCGGAGGGGGATCGATAAGCGGATGTTCGGGAAGCGGACGTCGACAAGCGGGTTCCGACAAGCGGGTTCCGACAAGCGGGTTCCGACAAGCGGGTTCCGACAAGCGGGATCGGGGCACTAGAAGAAGAATTTGTAGAGCCACTCGATCGGCTCGTGGAACAACACGAAGCCGCTGGCGCGGGACCCGCACTGGACGTCGGCCGTGACTTTCGTCCCCACCCGGGGGTTGATCGCCGCCAGCTCGTCCATCTCGGGGGAAACCCGCAGCGTGATGACCACGCCCTGCTCCTGGTCGGGCTCGCCACGCAGTTCGATGTCTTCTTTCGCCAGCCGGCCATGCAGCGTTTGGTCGGGGTCGGAGGCGAGGATGTACTCGACGGGCAGCGCCTCCGCTTCTTGCTTTCGCATCTCTTCATCGAGCAAGGTTTGCCTTGTGTCGGGCATCTTCAGTTCAAGGTACATCGGTTGCCTCAGGTCGGCCACTTCCAGCAGCACCTGCCCGGTCGAGACCGGCCGGTTGCGAAGCATCTCGCGAACCTTCCACGAGATCACGGTGCCGTCGATCGGCGCGCGGATGGTCAGCGAATTCGCCTGGGTTTCCAGCAACGATAGTTTTTTTTCCAGGCTTTGGACCTTGACCGAAAACTCGGCTTCTTCGCTTTGCAGGCGGTCGATGTCATCGGGCTTCAACGCTTCGCGGTGCCGCAATTGGTTGACGACGCGATTCAGTTCGGCGACGGCGGCGTTCAGCTGTCCGGCGGTATCGGCCAGCTGGACTTCCAATTGGCGGTTGCGGAGCTGGACCATTTCCTGGCCCGCCTGGACCGGGTCCATGTGATCGACCAGAACGTCGATGACTTCGCCATCGAGCGGGGCAAAGATCTCCCGCCGCACCTCCGGTTCGATCGTTCCTTCGGCCTCAAGTTGCAGTTCCAGCGGGATGAAGATCAGCCCCAGGATCACGGCCACGATCAGCCCGGCGACGGCCACCGTTTTGGGAAGCGTGCGAGCCCGCAGCACCCACCCCGCGCGGCCCAGGGTTCGCCAGACCGGCATCAGGAAGAGGTTGGTATGGGCGAGGGAATTGGCGAGGGCGCGGGTCCCATGCTCGTAGACCAGGTCGACGCGGGCATGGAAGACTTCCGCGGGGAGATCGCTTTCGATCTGCTCGACGATCAAGGCCCCGATCACTTCCCCGCGGTGGGCGTGATCGCGTTCGATCAGCCCGGCGGCGCCCCCTTCGTCTTCCGGATCCTGCCGCTGCGGTTCCCGCAGCGGCAAGACGGCGATGTTCCGCCCGTAGGATTGGTCGACATAGTCCTCCAAGGCCTCTTCGATCTGCGGCGGGAGGTCTTCGGTCGTGCCGTCATGCCACAACGGTTCGCCGGCCGCCACGACGCGGGTGGCGAGCTGGTTGAGGGCGGCGACGATGTTGGAGCGATTCTCGATCGTGTCCTGCCCGCTGATCGCCTGGACCTTGCATTTGCGTCCTTTCTTGATCGCCACGCTGACCCGGTCGCAGCCGATCAGACGCCGCCCTTCGTTGGCGATGACGTAGGCCGTTTCCTGCATGTCGAGCGATTCGTGGCAGGCACGGGCAAAGGAATCGGCCTGCTGCCAGAGGACCTGACGGTCGCTGAAGACGCGGAGTTTCTGGCTGCGGAGCCATTCTCCCGCCAGATCGCACATCTGTTGCAGGAATTTCAAATAGCCCTTCTGCGTCTCCGGAGCGGTGTCGGGGCGCTGGAAGATCTCGATCAAGCCGTCCTTCTGCCCTTCGTGCTCCAAAGGTGCCAGGACCAGCAGGTACCGGGTCGGGTTCCCTTCGGCTTCGCCGTCGGCCGTGCCGGAATAGGGAGGGACCAGCAGGGACTGCCCGGAACGGGAAACCCGCGAGATCAAGCGATTGTGCCGCGTGGCGTCGTCGCTCTCGGCTTCCAACAGCGACTGCCCGACATTGATCTGGTACTTCATCCGCAGCTGCTGTTCTTCGTCCAACAGCCACACCGCGCCGCCGACGGCGGCCAACGCCGTGATCACGCGTTGCAGGAAATCAGGGAAGAACTCCTCGGCCGGCTTTCCGCTCTTGGTCAACGCCGCGATCTCGTTGACCAATCCTCGGATCTGTTGTTTGGTCTCTTCGACCGTTTGCTGATTTACCGTCATGCGTGGCGATCTTCCCGAGCAGGGTGAAACCGAAAAGGGACGAGCGGAAGCGAAAGTTGGCGATGCCTAAGAGGAGACTATTCGTGCCCCCCGCTGCCGACTACAGGATGACGGCCCACAAACCCAAAGTTAGCGGTCCGGGGGGCCAACCGTGTCGGTTGTTCCAATCCTGTCGAGGGTGCGTGCTGCTCTCCCCTCCGACGCCGATGGCTCCCAAAAGGTTCCTGTGGAAAAACCGGCAAAATCGGCTTTCTCCTCGTTTTCACTCCTCCTCTTATACCTCTGGTATAAATCCCTGTCCAATCCGATTCGCTTTTCCGCCAGCCCGAACCAGAATGGGGTTCGGCCCCGAAGAGGGAGGAACTTGTCCGCTGCCGACAACGTCTCAGGCACGGCGTCTCCGCGGGCCACCAGGTCTCCCGGGGCACCGGCCACGCCGGCGGCCGAGACGGTTCAGGGGGCGAGGCGTGGGCCACCCCCCTGGGCCGAAACCCAGCGGATTGCGACGACAAGCCGCCCCGACAAAGCGTGCGTTAACCAAGGGAAGCGATGAACACAGCCGCTCTGGTCGAAGCGATGCGGCCGCTGCCGCGGGGCGAGCGGATCCGCGTCAAAGCGCAGGTGGAGCGGCTCCGTCGCCTCTGCGCCGCGGAGCAGCCGCTCGATACCTTTCTGACCGAGCTGCTGACGGTGACGGGCCGGCTGTTCGGCGCCGCCGCCTCGCCGGTCCGCAGGGCCTCTTCAAGCTGCTCCACCTGTGCGCGGGCGGCATCGAGCGCGGCATCGGTTTCGTCGTCGCGCGGCGGAACGTAATCGTTGCGCAGCGCCACCCCGCCCATCGTCGCGCCATCGACCGAGACGCGCACCGAGGCCAGAGGCGTGGATTCGGGCAGGTCGGCCAGGATCAGCCGGTGCTGACCGGCGGGCGCGCTGAACCGGGCCTCGCGGATGACGCTGCCGCCTTGCGGATAAAGGGTCACGGCGGC
>CAYNVI010000223.1:0-2173 GCA_964400585.1 uncultured Pirellulaceae bacterium
TGTGCTGACCGGCTACATGGGATACACCTCGCCTCGCCCGCTGGCCGACGGGGACGGCGTCCTGGTCAACGTCGTCGGCCCGGGGACGCCGATCGCGATCGCCGAGCCGTTGTCGGGGACCGACCAGCGGGGGCTTGCCGTGGGCGACCATCTGGTCGCTTTCAACGAGCAACCGATCCTCAACCCGCAGCAGCTTAGCCGCTTGATGGAAAAGACCGAACCGGGCGACCGGATCGTCTTGGACGTCGAACGGCCCCTCCCCGCCGAGGGGAACGAGGCCGACGAAGAGACCCCGTCGGAAGCGGGCGCGCGGCAACGTCTGAAGTTCGCGGTCGTGCTGACCGAACACCCGCTCGATCTGGTTCGCCTGGCCCGTCATGGGGGCCTGGATGAGATTCCTGGCAACCTGAATCAGCTTTCCTGTTTGATGACGTTGGCCCAGGTCAACGCCCGCAAGATTGTGGTCGGCCAGGACGAAATCAACCGGCTTCCTTCGCAATACAATGCGATCTGGCAGGTCGAGTCGGCAACGGCCACGTCGGAAACGGGGCAGCAAGTCGGCTACCGGCTGCCGGTTTCGCGGACCGCCCTCCGGGAGATCAAAGCCGAAGCGGTCGAGCTGACGCGGCAGTACGCCTTGCGTCCCGACAGCTACGTGATCGACATGACCGTGGGGGTTAAGAACCTTGGCAAAACCTCCCAGCAACTCGCCTATCGCCTGAATGGTCCCAGCGGTTTGACGCTGGAGGGCTGGTGGTATTCCAACAAGATCAGCCCCAACTGGTTCGACGGCGCGGGGGCGCGGGACATCGTCTACAACACGGCCAGCGAAGGGCACCGCTTGCTAGGGACGTACGGGCTGATCAAACACGCCCGCGAAGAACCCCAAACGCCGGCGAAAATCCTCTTCTCGCCCGAAGCCCCCGAGGCCGATCGGCAACTCCGCTATATCGGGGTCGACACCCAGTACTTCACGGTCGCCTACCTGCCGGCGGCCGATCAACCTGCCACCGGTCAATTCCAGCGTGCCGCGGCAACCGTCGTCGCTGACCTGGACGCGATCCCGGAACACAAAGAACGCGCCGCCAATACGTCCTTCTTCCTAGACAGCGAAGTCGTCGACCTGGAACCAGGCGAAGGATTGACCCACCAAGTGCGTCTCTTCGCCGGCCCCAAACAACGTGACTTGCTCGCCCAGTACTCGCTGGGCGATTGCATCTACTACGGCCTTTTCGGCTGGGTCTCGCGGCCGCTGCAAGCGATCCTGCATTTGCTGGAAGCCCCGATCGGCAATTATGCGATCGCCATCATCATGCTGACGCTGTTGGTTCGCGGGTGCATGTTCCCGCTCGGCCGGAAAGCGGCCCTGCACGCCCAGAAGATGCAGGAGCTCGCCCCGGAACTCAAGAAGATCAACGAAAAATACAAAGACGACATGGAGGGGAAGCTCAAAGCCCAGCGCGAGCTGCAACAGCGGGCCGGCTTCAATCCGTTGTCGGGTTGCTTGCCGATGCTGATCCAACTGCCGATCTTCATCGGACTCTACCGAAGTTTGTCGGTCGACATCGAGCTGCGGCAGGCAGCGCTCACTTCGTCGCTGCAATGGTGCAGCAATCTGGCCGGCCCCGACATGCTTTACTATTGGGGCGACTGGATGTGGGAATACCTCGCGGGCCGCGGCTCCGGCTGGCTCGGTCCGTATTTCAACATCCTCCCGATGTTGGTCGTCGCCCTCTTCCTGGCACAGCAAAAGCTCTTCATGCCGCCGGCGACCGACGAACAGACGGCGATGACGCAAAAAGTGATGACGGTGATGACGGTCATGATGGGCGTCTTCTTCTTCAAGGTGCCGAGTGGGCTGTGCGTTTACTTCATCACCAGCAGCCTGTGGGGGATCGGGGAACGTAAGCTGGTGAAAAAGACGATCCCCCAGAACAAGGCGACGATGCTCGATGCCACCTCCCGTCCGGTCGAGAACGGAGGGTCAGGCAACGGCAGCGGATCGCTCAGTGATCGCATTCGCCAACGGCTGGGGAACGAACCCGAGCCAAAGGTGCTGCCGAAAAACCGGAAGCGGCCCCCGGGCAAGAAGAAGCGTTAAGCGAATCCGCGCAGAAAAAAGCGACCCCGGTCGGCACCGAGGTCGCTTGGGGTTCACAGTCGCTGCGAGCTC
>CAYNVI010000223.1:2273-7687 GCA_964400585.1 uncultured Pirellulaceae bacterium
ACGAGCGCTTTGAGCTCACGAGCGCTTTGAGCTCACGAGCGCTTTGAGCTCACGAGCGCTTTGAGCTCACGATCGCTGGCAGCTCACCGGAGCGGACCGCCGACGGAGCGGGCGGTCGCCATCCTGCGGCGCTCAGAGCCTATCCGGAAACCAGCCAACTGGCCGCGCCGCGGCTCCTTTCGTTCCCTCTCGCCCCGCACAGCGGGAGAGAGGGCTAGGGTGAGGGGGTTTCCGGAGAGGCGCTCAGTCACGCACGATCACGCGACCATGCTTGGTCACGACCACATCGACGCAGTGCCCACAGCCAGGCCATTCGAAGGTCAGGATCTGGCGACGGAAGAACCCCGAGCGGCAGGAAGCCAAGCAGGGAACTTCTTGGGCACAACACGCCGGGACGCAAACCGACACTTCTTCCATGCAGCAGGTCACCGGATTCTGAAAGCAGAAAGTGACCTCGACCGGAGCGGGCGGGCAACAGACGGGTGCCGGTTGGCAGCAGGGCTCGGGCGCACAGCAAGCGGGTTTGCCGCACAGCAGGCCCGCCGAAGCGGACGAGGGGAGGGCGATCGTCAGGGAAGCGGCAACCGCCACCAACAACATCAGGTTTCGCGCGATACTCATGGGGAAAGACTCCAAAGCGTCAAGGTTGAACGAAAGCGGGGTGCGAGTCAAAACGGGCGAACTCAAGCATAATCCCCGTACCCCCTTATTATCCCACCCCCCAAACCATTGTCCAGCCGCCAAAGCCCCCCCAATCGCCAAAGTTCCCATCGGTTCCGTGGCCCGATCCGCCATCCGCGGCCCGCTCACGCCCTTTGGCGGCACGCGACTTGCCGCCTCGGTTGCCTCGCGTCGGGACCGCGCGGGCTGCGGCCCCCTGCCATTTACTTGGCAGCGGAACGAGCCGTCCGGTTGCGCAAAGCAAATCCTCAAGAAATACCAGGCGGCTTGCGCCGCTTCGCTAACAAACGTGTCCGGGGCAGCGGCGCAGGACGCCCCCTTTGCAGATCGCCGCCGACGCGACAGACTTCGGAACCGCTGTTATCGGCTTTCTCCAGGAGATTCCGGGAGGGCAGCGGGGACGCCCTGCGTCATTTTCTGTTTCACGATCTCGCAACCAAGAAATGGATCCACCTTTGACGGAACAAACCACCCCCGGGACCGAAGAAACCCCAGCGTCTTCCCCCTCGCTGCCCGAATCGCCGGCCGCCGAGCCGGCGCCAACCCCGGCGCCGACGGAACTCCCCCCCACCCTCGAATTGTCGGTCGACCCCGATTCCCTGGATGCTGACGGCTTCACCAGCCTCTGGAACATCGCCGCCTCGACGACGGGCGGCGACACCGTGCGAGCGCGGGCGCTCTCCAGCAAATTCCTAGGGTTTCTCTGCAAGCATCAAAGCCCTCTGGTGGTCGCCAGCACCACCGACTTGACCTACCTGGACGAATGGTTCGAACGGGACCACAGCCTGCTGTACAACTGGAACGTCGATAGCGACAAAGTCGACGTCGTGGCCCAGCACGCGCAGGTTCCTTTTGAGGTCTTCAAACGCTTCTTAGCGGATCGTAAGTTTTTGCCGACGGCCAACTACAGCCCCCGTCGCGCCGACCGCGTCAAATGGTTCCAGGAAGTCTGGGCCGTCGGCTAATAGCGGCCGCGAATGAGCGGCCGCAGCCGCCCGCAGCGTTCACAGCCAACCGGCTTCGCGAAACCATTCGCCTGTCTCCCGGAGCCGCGCATCGAGTGGCTCGGGGGGGGCGAAACCGAGTTGCTGGCGAGCTTTTTCTCCGGAACTCGCCCAACTTGGCGCGGTCGCTTCCCGCACCTTGTCGACGGTCAGGAAGCTGGAGCGTCCGCAGAGTCGGCTGCCGCGTTCGACGGTGAAGCCCACGCTGCGGCCCACCCAACGCCACAGCGGCCAAACGAGCACGCGCCGGTCGAGGGCCGCGGCGATCCGCTTGCCGAATTCGCGATAATCGGGGAACTCGCGATCGTCACAGGCTTGGTAGATCCCCCGCCCGGCCTGGTGCTCGGCGAGAGCTGCCTGCTGCGGGGGGTCGGCGGGCTGCGCTCCGTCGGGCGGGATTCGCTCGCCCCGCTCGGCCGCCGCCAGGATCAGGTTCACCAGGTCGTCGACGTAGACCAACGACAGCGGCGGCGTCCGAAAGCCGATCACGACATGGACGCGGGTGCGATAGATCGAGCGAAAGAGGACGGCGACGTTCCGATCCGCCGGCCCGTAGACGATGCCAGGTCGGACCACCGTGATCGGCACCGCGCCGGCCCGACGCTGCAATTCGATCTCCCCCAATCGTTTGCTCTGCCCATACCGCGAAATCGGGGCTGGCGCGTCCTCTTCGCTCCGCAACGCTTTGCCCTCGGGGGGCGGGCCGGCCGCCGCGAGCGAGGAGACGTAGACGAGCCGGGGCGGTGCGGGCAAGGCACGGCAGAGGTCGGCCAGCTTCCCGCAGGCGGTGCCGTTGATCGCATCGAGCTCGGCCTTGCTGGCCGAGGTCACGACCCCGCCGAGATGGAGCACCGTGTCGCATCCCACCAGCGCCTTCTCCACGCCCCCCAGGTCACGCAGCGATCCCTCCACCAGCTCGATCGACTCGTCCTGCAGGTGACGGACGTCGGAGGTGGCCCGCACCAGGCAGCGGATCCGGCAGCCGCGGCGCAATAATTCGGCAGCGACGTGCCGGCCGATGAACCCTGTCGCTCCGGTCAAGAACACCGTCTGCATCGCCGGCCGTTCCGGTTCGCGTCGTTCGCTTTGCACAATTCGATCCGCCTACGGCTTGGGTGGCAAATTCGGTCCCCGACCGCACAGGCGGCCAGCTGACGGCATCGTTCAAGGCCGTCCCAGGACGATCGCGACCGCCTGTCCCTGGGGAGTGTGGCTGAAACAGAGAACTGTCTCGAAAGGCCCCTCGGTCAGCTCGCGGGTGACCCGTATGCCAGGGTCGTCGGGCAAGCGTTCCGCGTTCAACGTCGGGGGCACCCGCTGCCGTGAAGTCGCCAAAACGGCGATCGCCGCATTGACCGCCCCCACGCCCGCGCCGCAGTGCCCCAGGGCGACGATCGGGGCGTAGACCAGTGCCTGAGGGACCACCTCGGCCAACCCTTGACGCTCGGCCGCATCCTGTTCGGCATCGCCCATCGCATGCGAAACGATCAAGCTCAGCGAGGCGGGCTCGACCGCCGCCGCCGCCAAGGCATCGCGGACGGCCAAGGCGACCGCAGCCGCGCTCCCGCGACCGGAGGTGCTGGGCACGAAGCGGCTTGCCCAACCGCGGACCGTGGCGAGCGGAGTTCCGCCTCGCTCGCGACACGCCTGCGCCGATTCGAGCGTCAAGCTGGCGGCTCCCTCGCCATTGACGACGCCGGTCGAAGCCGGGTGGTAAGGGAGCGCCGAGGCCGACCAAGGATCGGCGGGCAAGGCGCAAGGATGGTCGCGATGGTAGGCGATTCCGCTGGTGCTGACCCGATCCCCCGTCCCCCCGCTCAGCATGACGTCGGCCAGGCCGCGTTCGATCACCGAGGAGGACTCGACCAATGCCGCCAACCCGGAAGCCTCCCCCTGCACGACCGTGTTATTTGGACCAAACGCCTGAATGGCGATCCCCACGTGGCAGGCCGCCATGTTCGGCAGGTAGCGAAGCATCCACAACGGGTACATCTCCCGCATCGCCGCTTCGCCAAACTCGGCGATGTCGTAATGGCCCTCGGCGTCACGGCACCGCTCCATCGTGCTGGCCATCTCTTCCGGCGACCCGTACAGCATCTCCGAACCGAAGACGGTCCCCACGCGGCTTCGATCGCCCGCTTCGCTCTCGAGCCATGCCTCCACCCCAGCCGCCTCGAATGCCATCTGCGACGCCGCGTAGGCGGTCGTCAGTTCGCGGCACATGACCTTCAAAGCCTTCCGCGGCCGCACGAAGGCTTTGGGATCGAAGTCGGGAATCGTCCCCCCGATGGTCAATTCGGGATGCGATTTCAAAGCGGGCGATTCCCGCAAGCCGGGCAGCGGGGCGATCCCACTCTCTCCGGCGCACAGACGCTTCCAGAGTATTTCGGTCCCGATCCCCAGCGACGTAACCGCACCGACCCCGGTGATCACGACGTCGCGACATTTTGGCATCTGCTTCACAAGACCGGGCGAGCTGGAGAGGGAAAACGATCAACAAGGCGATGGCGGAAGGGCCGCCACCTGCAAAACCTGTTTCAGTCTGCTTGGGCCTCCGCAGACAATCAAGGCACCCGGGATTCCCCACCGCCACACGGGGCGCCCCTCGGCAGGTGTTGGCAGCCCCCCGCGGAAGACTGCCTTGGCGTGGGGGAATGGTTCCGCAATCACGACAACTTTGGGAAATCCCTTCGCTGCCCGCTCTCACCGGACAAGGGCGAGAGGACGGCAAGTTATTTGGGAACCATCCTTAATCTCGGCGCGATCGGTTGGCGGCACCAGCCGCCCCGCGAAGAGGGGCATGGGAACGATCGGGGCGATTGTAGGCGAGGAGGCGAAGCGAGCGATTATCGCAGTGAATCGAGCGCCGCATCGTACAGCCGGTGGGTCTTCATCCGACGGCCCCCGCCCCGCTCGATCGTGTTCCGCGACAAGCTGTTGCTCTCCAGCACCCAGGATAACTCCCCCTCTTCGATCCCGTAGGTGATCGCATCGGGAAGGATCCGTTCCAGCGTCACCAGCCCGAGGCCCCATTTTTGGTACTTGGGCAGCACGTTGGTGCTGATCAAACGAAGCCGCTTGATCTTCTTTCGCTGGGTGAACAACTTGATCCAGCCGAAGGGGAACAAGCGACCATCGATCTGCTTGATGATCTGGTTGTAATCGAGCAGCCCGAAGCCAGCCCCCACCGCCTCCCCATCGACTTCCGCAATGCTCGTCAGCTCGGGAACGATCAGCATCTTCAAGCCCTTGGCTTGGTGATCGATTTCCGCCTCGGACATCGGGACATAGCCCCACGTCCCCTGCAACGACTGGTTGTAGATATCGAGAAACGTCCGCACATCGGCGGCGAAGCGGCGTTTATCGAGCGGCCGACAGGCGATATTGAAGCGACGCTTCACCTCTTCGATCACGAAGGCCAGCTTCGGATCGAGGTCGTCGAGCATGCTGATATCGACGTCGTAGCAATAAAGATCTTCCACCTTGGCGAGCCCCGCCGCTTCGACAAGTCGCGGGTAATAGCGGGGGTTGTGGGTGATCATGAAGGTCGGGGGCGTCTCGAAACCGTCGATCAGCAACCCGCATTCGTAATTGAGGCTCGGATTGGTGGGCCCCCGCAGGTCGGTCATCCCCTGTTGCTGGAGCCATGCCCCGGCCTGACGGAACAGCTGCTTGGCGACCGCTTCATCGTCGATCGATTCAAAGAACCCGAAGAACCCGCGTTTTTCC
>CAYNVI010000224.1:0-7615 GCA_964400585.1 uncultured Pirellulaceae bacterium
GATCGAGCTGGGGCGGCAGGTCTTGCGGGGCAACGTCGAAACGATTTTCCCCGAGGTGACCGCCGAGGAGATCCCGCTGGCGAGCGAACTGTCCGACGACGAAGACGAAGGAGGCGGCGTGCTCGACGGGGACGAGGGCCTCGACGCTTCCTCGGCGGCGGCGGACGACGCGTAAAGAAAGCGAGGCGGCAAGAAAGCGAGGCGGCAAGGAAAAGGGGGCAGGAATGACGGCGGCGTTGCCAACACCGGCCCCCTGCCCGCTGCCCTTGTCCACCCGAAAACTTGCTTTTGACGCCCCCCTAAGACGTTGCGGTTGCTGCCCGCCGGGCGGGCGATCGGTTATCATCCAACGATGGAAATATCAAAAGATTTAGCCGACCGTGTGGTCCGGCTGGTGCACTCGGTCGACTACCGTCCCGGGAAACCGAAACAGATCGCGACCACGCTGAAACTGGATGCGGAGGAATCTCGCGAGCTCCGCCGCGTGATCAAATGGCTGGTTCATGAAGGCCAACTCGCCTATGGTCCGAAGCACGTGATCGTCAGCCCCGCCCTCGCGGCGGGGAACCCGAACAGCTTGCGGGGGACCTTTCGCCGCGCCGCGGGCGGCTTCGGCTTCGTCCGTCCCAACACCAGCGGGTCCGAATCGGAGGTCCCCGACGATATCTTCATCCCGCCGGGGATGACGCTCGGCGCGTTGGAAGGCGACATCGTCCAGGTCGAACTGCGCCGCAGCGCGCGACGGGGCGATGGCCTGGAGGGCGTCGTCGAACAGATCGTCGAACGGGGACAGCGGCAGTTCACCGGCACCTTTCAGAGTGAAGCGGGGGAATCCTTTGTGTTCCTCGATGGCTTCCCTTACGACGCGCCCGTGGCGGTCGGGGATATCCGCGGTCTGCCGCTGCGGAACGACGACAAAGTGGTGGTCGAGATGGTCGACTTCCCGGACGACCAAGGGGTCGGCGGGGAAGCGGTCATCTTGGAAGTGCTGGGGAGCAGCAAAAATCCGGCGATCGACACGCTGGCGATCATGCGCCAGTACCAGCTGCCCGAATGCTTTCCCGATGAGGTGATCGCCGAAGCCCGCCGGCAAGCGGACCGCTTCGAGGATGATGTGGTTCCGCCGGGCCGCCGCGATCTGACGGGCCTGTTGACCTTGACGATCGATCCCCATGACGCCCGCGATTTCGACGACGCGATCTCGTTGAAACGCGAGCAAGGCCGCTGGATCCTGTGGGTCCACATCGCCGACGTCGCGCACTTTGTGCCGCGCGACGGCAAGCTCGACGAGGAGGCGCGCCAGCGAGGAACCAGCGTCTACCTGCCCGGTCGGGTGGTACCGATGATCCCCGAAATCATCAGCAATCATCTGGCCAGCCTGCAGCCCGACCGCATCCGGCTGACCAAGACGGTCGAGATGGAGATGCTGGATGACGGGACGGTCACCAGCACCGAAGTCTATAACGCGGCGATCCGCAGCGACCTCCGGTTGAACTATGGCCAGGTCGACCGCTTTCTGGCCGATCGCTCGATGGGGCCCGAGCAGTGGGGGGCGCCGCGCAGCGAGTTGCTCGAGAACATGCACCGGTTGGCGATGTCGATGCGTCAGCGACGGATCGAGGGGGGCTCGCTGACGCTGGAGCTGCCCGACATCGAACTCGACCTCGATAAGGCGGGCAAAGTCAAAGGGGCCTCGCTGGTCCCTTATACCGAAAGCCACCAGATCATCGAAGAATTCATGCTGGCGGCGAATCAGGCGGTCGCGACTTGGTTGGACGATCGGGAGTTCAACTTTTTGCATCGCATCCATCCGCCCCCCGACCGCCGCAAACTGCAACAGCTCAGTCGCTTCGTGCGGGATCTCGGCTTCCAGGTCGAGAGCATGGAAAGCCGTTTCGAGATCCAACGGATCCTCGATAGTGTGCTCGGTAAGCCGCTGGAAAGCGCGGTCAACTTTGCCGTCCTCAAAGCGATGAACAAGGCGGTCTACGCGCCCCAGCGAGAGGGTCACTATGCCCTCGATATGGAGCACTACTGCCACTTCACCAGCCCGATTCGCCGCTATCCCGACCTGACGGTGCACCGCCTGGTCCAGCGGTTGATCGAGGGAGAATCGACACCCGACGAGCCGTTCCCGGTGCTGGTTCGGCTCGGCCATCACTGCAGTGACCAGGAACGCAACGCCGAACAGGCCGAACGCGAACTCGTCCTGCTGAAACTACTGCATCATCTGAATAAGCATCTCGGCGAAACGATGGAGGCGGTGATCAGTCGGGTCTTTCCCGACGGCCTCTACGCCCGCTGCTTGAAGCTGCCGGTCGACGGGTACGTGCCGATCACTTCGCTGCCCAAAGACCAATATCGCTTCGAGCGTCGCGGTCAGATGATTGTGGGTTTCAAGGAATTCAATCGCTTCCGGCTCGGCGATCAGGTGACGATCCGGATCGCCAAAGTCGACATTCGAGAGCGGCAACTGACGGTCGAAATCGTCGCCAACCATTCCGCCCGGGCGGAATTGGGCAAGTCCGCCAGCGGCTCGGGAAAGCCGGGCAAAGCGCAGGCCAAAGGCAAAGCGAAGGGCACAAGCAAAGCAAAGGGCAAAGGCAAAGCCAAGTCACGAGCCGGCGGGGGGCGGGGAAGCACGCGGAGCAAGAAACGCCGCTAAGCGCCCCGTCGCGGCGCCCTCCCCTGCCCTGGCCGCGCCGCCGGCGGATTACAATGCCGGCACCGAGTCCCGCGATGCCGAGTCCCAGTGCGAAGAAGACCGAACGCCAGCACCGCGTGATGCCACGGAGCGAGGGGTGCTGCGTTTTCTTGTCTGCTTGCCGCTCGTCCGCCCGTTCCCGCTGATCACAACCCATCTGGAGTGAATCTTGATGCCGCAATCCTGTTTGACGCGTTGGCTGCTGCGTGCCCGCTGGGCGCTGCCGTTGGTCCTGCTGTTGCCCGCCAGCCATCTTCTGCTGCCGACGCGGCAGGCGTTCGCGGCGGACGAGGCTCCGAATGTGCTGTTCATCTTTGCCGACGATCAGTGCTATCGGACGATCGCGGCGCTCGGCAATTCCGAGATCAAGACCCCGAACCTGGATCGCCTGGCGCGGCGGGGGACGACCTTTTCCCATTGTTTCAATATGGGTTCCTGGAGCGGAGCGGTTTGCGTGGCCAGCCGCACGATGCTCAACACCGGACGCTCGGTCTGGCGGGCGCAGGAGGTCTACGGGAAAGCCGAGCAGGAACGGAAAGCGGGCCGGTGGTGGTCCGAGTACATGAAGGGGGCTGGCTATCGGACCTACATGACGGGCAAATGGCACGTCCGCGCTGACGCCGCCCGTGCGTTCGATGTGGTCGCCGATGTGCGGGGAGGCATGCCGAACCAAACGCCCGCCGGTTATCACCATCCCCGCGAGGATCCCGCCGAAAGATGGTCGCCCTCCGATCCGAAACATGGCGGTTACTGGAAAGGCGGAACCCACTGGAGCGAAGTGGTGGGCAACCACGCCACCCGCTTTTTGGCAGAGGCAGGGCAACGCCGCGAACCGTTTTTTATGTACATCGCCTTCAATGCTCCGCACGATCCCCGCCAATCGCCGCAGGCGTACGTCGATCGCTATCCCGCCGATCAGGTGCAGGTCCCGGAAAGCTTTCAGCCGCTGTATCCCTACAAAGATGCGATCGGCTGTGGGCCGTCGCTCCGCGATGAGAAACTCGCTCCCTTTCCCAGGACCGCCCATGACGTGCAGGTGCATCGGCAGGAATACTACGCGATCATCACGCACATGGACGATCAGATCGGTCGGATCCTCGACGCGCTCGAAGCGTCCGGCAAAGCCGCGAACACCTGGGTCGTGTTCACCGCCGACCATGGTTTGGCGTGTGGCGAGCATGGTCTGATGGGCAAGCAGAATCTTTACGACCACAGCGTGCGGGTGCCTTTCCTGGTCGTGGGGCCCGAGGTCGAGGCGGGCGCGGTCATCGACACGCCGATCTACTTGCAGGACGTGATGCCGACCAGTTTGGAACTGGCCGGGATCGCGCGTCCCGAGCACGTCGAATTCCATAGCCTGCTGCCGCTCCTGCACGGCCAGAAGACGCGTCCCTACCCCGCGATCTACGGCGCGTACCTGAGCCTGCAACGCAGCCTGCGGACCGACCGGCACAAGCTGATCCTCTACCCCAAGGCGGACCGGATCCGGCTGTACGACCTGCAGAACGATCCGCACGAACTGAATGATCTGGCCGAATCGCCCGCTTCGGTCCCGCTGATCCGCGAACTGTTCGGGCAGCTCCAAGCCCTCCAAGGCGACTTGGACGACGATTTGGAACTGGAGGAATTGGTGGAGCGCTGGACCAGCTAGGCGTTGTCAGAAAACAGCCCCTCATCCTTTCCTTCTCCCCCGCGATCCGCTGCGCGGCGGGGGGCGAGCCAGCTGCCTGCTGGTTATACCTAAGTCGGCCTTGCCCACTCTGGCCCCTCTCCCCCCCCCAAAAGGCGGCGAAAATGGCTTGTCAAAATAGAACGCTTTGAGCGCCGCCTTTTCGGGGTAGAGGGGACACAAAAACAGCCTCCTTTAAGATGTGTGTAACAGTTAGGGCCAGTTGCCTCCCCCTCTGTACCGGGCTGGGCCTTCACCTCCGTCCCCAGCCTGATAAAATGCCAAAGCTTTCGCGGGAGACCTCTCCGGCGAAACCCTCTCGCAACCGTGCGGTTCCTTGGTTTGTAGTCGGTCTGTTGATCGGCTGGACGGGGTAGAAACCGGTTGCGACGCACTGATCGTTGACAAATAGGCATCTCGTTCGTCTCCACGAATCGCTCGTGGCGAGCCCCTGTTGCGTGATCGCAGGATCGATTGCGTTGCCAGGCGTGACGCCCCCGCGGTTGCTTGCTCTCGCATGGATAACATCGCAATGACCGAAACGCTCGCGGCCACTCCGCTCGCAGACTGGCACCGGTCCGCAGGAGCAAAGATGGTCCCCTTCGCCGGCTATGAGATGCCGATTCAGTATCAGTCGATCGTTCAGGAGCATCAGGCATGCCGGACGACCGCTGCCTTGTTCGACGTCTCGCACATGGGGCGGCTCCGTTTCGATGGCGAAGGTTCCGAGCAATTGCTCGATCATTTGCTGACCCGTCGTGTCAGCGGGATGGATGTCGGGCGGGTCCGCTATGGGTTGGTCTGCAATGAGTCGGGGGGGGTGCTGGATGACGTATTGGTTTCGCACCTCGAGACGCCTTCGGGGTCGCGGTTCCACCTGATGGTGGTGAACGCCTCGAATCGGGACAAAATCACCAAGTGGATCACCCCGCATCTGGCGGATTTTCCCCACGTCACGATGTCGGATCGAACCGAGTTGACCGCCATGATTGCGGTCCAAGGGCCGCGGGCGATCGATGTCTGTGGCAAGCTCTTCAGCAAGCTCGATCTGACCAAGTTGCGGTACTACCGCGCGGTGATCACCGAACAGTTTTCCAAGCCGGTCATCGTCAGCCGCACCGGCTACACCGGCGAGGACGGATTGGAATTGATCGTCCGGGCCGAAGACGCCCGGCGGGTCTGGGAGAACGTGATGCTGGCCGGCCGCGAGGAATCGTTTCAGGCCGCCGGTCTGGGCGCCCGCGACACCTTGCGGTTGGAAGCGGGGATGCCGTTGTATGGTCACGAGCTGAGCGAAGCGATCGATCCGCTTACCGCTGGCTTGCAATTTGCGTGCGATCTAGAAGACCGTTCCTTCATCGGCGACCAGGCCCTCCGCCAACGCGCTGCCCAGCCGTTACCGAAGACCCGTGTCGGGCTGGAACTGGCTGGCAAGCGGCCCGCCCGCGAAGGCTGTGCGATCGTCGATGCTGTGGGGCAGGCGATCGGCGAGGTCACCAGCGGAGCGCCCTCACCGACCCTTGGAAAACCGATTGCGATGGCTTTCGTGCCGACGGAACTGGCCGAGCCCGGAACCGAGGTCACGGTCGACATCCGGGGCCGTGGCCAAGTGGCCCACGTCACCCCCCTTCCCTTCTATCGTCGTTCCCGTTGATCGGAACCGCCGGGGCCGCTGGATGGGCTGCCGCCGGTTTCCGTTGCGTTATCTTCCCCCCCCCCGCCTTTGCTTTGAATGGCTGTTGGAGTGCTTTCCCGATGAATCCTGCCGAATTGTTGTATGCCGAATCCCACGAGTGGGTGCATGTCGCTGAAGAGGATGGACAAAAAGTGGCGACGATCGGAATCTCCGACTTCGCCATCGAGCAATTGAACGACCTCGTCTACATGGATTTACCCGAAGTCGGCAAGCAAGTCGAAGCAGGCAGTGAATTCGGTGAAGTGGAATCGGTTAAAGCCGTGAGCCCGCTTTACAGCCCGGTCGATGGTGAAGTGATCGCGGTCAACGATGCGTTGACCGATAATCTGGAGACGCTCAACGAAGATCCTTACGGGGAAGGTTGGGTCATCAAGGTCAAAGTGACCGATGAGGGGCACCTGGCCAAGCTGATGGATCAGGCGACCTACCAAAAACAGTGTGCCGAGGAGGGTTGATCCCTTCCTTTGGCAATTCGGCATGGCCCTGGGGCCATGCCACCGCGTGATCCTCTCCGCCTGCGGGCGACGAGGGTTTCCCGCACAGGACATCTTTGACAACTCGAATCATGACATGCCGCGTTGGGGCGTTGCGATGCCCGGCGCCGGTGGCTGTTCGTTCCTTTCTATCCAACGAAGAATTGATGCCCTATTTGTTTCATACCGATGACGATCGTCGGCAGATGCTGGAGGCGATTGGCGAACCTTCGGTCGATGCCCTGATCGACGGGCAGGTTCCCGCCGAAGTTCGGATGCAACGTCCGCTGAAGCTGCCTGCCGCAACCTGCGAAATGGCTCTGGAAGGCGAAGTCCGTGAACTTGCCGGGCAGAATGCGTCCGCCTCGTCACACGTCTGCTTCATGGGCGGCGGCGCTTACGATCACTTCGTCCCCGCGGTTGTGGATGCCCTCGCCAGTCGGGGTGAGTACTACACCTCGTACACGCCCTATCAGGCCGAGGTGAGTCAGGGCAATCTGCAGGTCATGTTCGAATATGAAACGCTGGTCACGCAGTTGACCGGATTGGGGGTCTCCAACGCCAGCCTCTATGATGGCGGCTCGGCGGCGGTCGAAGCGGTCCTGATGGCGTTGGCGGCAGGCCGCGGGCGTCAGCGGGTGGTGACGACCGGCACGGTCCATCCGGAATACCGGGAGATCTTGTCGACCTACCTGCATAACCTGGATGCCGAACTGGTCACGGTCCCCTTCCAGCAGGACGGGACGGCCGAGGGTCTGCTCGAAGCGCTCGATGACAATACCGCTTGTGTGTTGATCCAGCACCCGAACTTTTTCGGACGGCTGGAGGATATGGAGGCGATCATCAAGGCTGCCAAAGCGGTCGGCGCGTTGGTCATCCAGGTGTTCGATCCGGTCAGTGTCGGGTTGCTGCGACGGCCCGGGGACTTGGGGGTCGACATCGCCGTCGCCGAGGGCCAAGGCCTGGGCAATCCGTTGGCTTTTGGGGGGCCCTATCTGGGGATCATGGCCTGCCGCGACGACCTGATGCGGAAACTTCCCGGTCGGATCGCGGGGCAAACCACCGACCGACGC
>CAYNVI010000225.1:0-7610 GCA_964400585.1 uncultured Pirellulaceae bacterium
CTCCCGTTTCCTGCAAGGCGGCCCGCGCCGCCGCCAATTGAGCAGCGATGTCTCGCTGCTCCTGCGATGGCTCCCCGTCCGAGCTCGATTCCCGACTCGTCTGCCGGGCCGCTGGCTCGCCGCGGGGAGGCGCCGTTGCCGGGCGATCGCGTCCATACTGCGGGACCTCCCCGGAGTAACCTGCCGGAGCGTTCGCCGGGCCCGGGTTGGCAAGGCGGCCGGGGTTCGGACCGGGGCCTAGCTCGCTTTCTCCCGCTGCCCCCATCGCGTACCGTTCCTCACGCGTTTCGGCGGTCGGCAACAGCTGCCCCGCCGCGTTCAGCGGTCGGCCGTAGCGATCCCAGCCCGCCACCCGCAGGTCGGGCGTGCTCCGCGGATCGCCATAAGTTCCCGCGTCGCCAGAGGCACGTCCCGGATCGGCCGAAGCCGCCCGGCCAGCGTTCGGGTCATTGTTCGCGTAGCCGCGGGCCGAAAGACCGGCGGCGGCATTGCCGGCCGTCCGATTCGGATCGTAACTCCCCGCCGACGCGGCGTAGCCTCCGCCGCCATTCGCCCCCGCCGCCTGCGGCTGGGCACCGAATCCTTGCGTGGGGGCTCGTGCGGGGGCTCGTGCAGGGGCTTGTCCGGCCGCGGCCGACGCCGGGGACGCACCGTTGGCGGCCCCAGGATTGCCGGACCGCGGGGCATCATAGCTGGATGCAGGCTGGGGGGAGCCAGTGCTGGGCCTTTGCGGACTAGCAGGGGCCGACGTCCAATTGGCGTCGTCGCGATTCGTGGCCGCCGAAGCGTTCGACGGAGGGCCATTGGCCGCGTTCTGTCCGCCCGCGTTCTGTCCAGCGGTGGGCCGCGGGTCGGTACTGGGAGGTGCCACGGGTGGCGAGGCCCCGGAGGCCCTCCGGGCGCCAGCCGCCGCGTCGGTGGTCGGCCGGGTCCCTTCTCCGGCTTGCAAGCGGCTGAGCGCGTCCTCGGTCGCTTGGGCGGTCCATTCGCTGGCATTGCCGGCACCCCGACGCAAGGCGTTGGCCGCTTCGTTGGCGACCCCTGCTGCTTCGCGGCGAAGTTGCTGCCCCAGTTCCGCGGTCGCCGGGGCGGTGGAGGGATTCGCCGGCTGGGGCGGCAGGCCCATCCCGCCACCCGAATCGGCATCGGCTTGCGGCCCCGGCCGCATCACCCGCGCCGCCGTCGCCCCGTTGCCTGCCGGATCGCTGGCCAGCAGATTCGGGGGAGGAACGAAATCGCCGTCGCCGGCCCCGGCGATCTCCGCAGGGCGGGGGACCAGGGCTTGGGCGGGGGCCACGGATCCGGGGCCGGGATCGCGCGGCAATTCGCCTTCGCCGATCCGGATGATGACGCGGCTGACACGTCCCCGAACCTCGGGGTCGACCACGCTGGTGATCACGCCAGATTCGCGGGCCTGCTGCCAGTTTTCCGGCGCAACCTGCACGATGTAATCGACGCCGCCTTGGCCGTCAGGCTGATAGCCATAGTCGACCCCGACGACTGCTAATGCCAGCAGAACCGGAACTCCGCCCATCTGATCATTCCTTCAATCCGCGTCGCGTCCAAGTTGGAGATACCGGGCCCGGCTGACGTCCTCGAAGGCGTCGCCCATTCGCGAACTCCCTGCGCGCACCGCGGGCGGCTCCACAGCCCCCAGCTTAGCCGATTTTCCAAATTTCGGTAAAGAGCGGAAAAAAGCATGGCCTCGAGCGAGTTGACCCGGCCGCAGGACATGCCTATCGTTGCCCGTGACGCCCCTTGAGGGTTGTTCCGCGAGACGCTGCGGGGGACGCAATGCCTTCCCCAGGCCCCTAGGAAACGAGAAACCTGGGAACCTGGACAGGCTGGTTCCACCGGCGACGTTCGCGAACCGCCTTCGAACTCTCTCTCGCGCCGGGACGCGCAACCGCCATGGCCGACGGTCAGGCGGCTTCTTCAAAAAACGTTGTCGTTCGCTCCGGCAGCAATCACCTTGGACGGCAGGATCGGCACGATCCGCGTCATCGCCCCCCGATTGTCCGGGTGGGAGGATTGCACCGCTTGATCGTGCCAACGAACCGTCGGCGTTTTTTGACCGGGCACTTTTTGTGACCTATATACCTCAGGCCCTGTGCTGCACATGGCCCGATCGGCTTCCTGGCGAGGCCGAGTCCCGGATCCCGCGCCCCATGGAACGACGCGCATGACTGCAATGCCTCGAATCGCTCTCCTCTTCCTCGGATTTGTCGCCACCGGCCTTGCGCTGCTTCCCGCCGCTTCCAGCCAGGGACAGACGGTCGCGAGCGGGTCTCCCGTCTCGCTGGAGATCGAAAAGGGGCTGGAGTGGGAACGGGCGCGGAAATGGGGAGAAGCGATCCAGCATTATGAAGCGGCCCTGCGTCGCCACCCCGAGGACGCGGGGCTGGAGCAACGGCTGTTGATCTGCCGGCTGCACTTCGACGTCGTCCGCCGCTACCAGGATGAAAGCTTCCTCGCCTCCCTCCGCCAAGAGAGCACCCAGCAGACGCTCGACCTCTACGCCGAAATCCTGGCGAACCTGGAAACCCACTATGTCGACCCGATCGACTGGCAACGGACCCAGCTGCACGGGACCGCTTCGCTGGAGGTGGCCCTGACCGAGGATCGCTTCGTCGACCGCCTGTTGGCCGAGGTCCCGGCCGAACAGATCGAAGCCTTCCGTCAAGAAGTCCACCGTCACCTGCTCGACCGCCCCACCAAGTCGCGTTTCGATCTGCGGGCCAACGTCGCCTACATCGCCGGCCTAGCCCACCGCAAGCTGGGCTTGCCCGGCACGGCCACCGTCTACGAATACCTGTGCGGGGCCGTCGGGACGCTCGATCCCTATTCCCGCTTCCTGACCCCCGCGCAGCTCGATGAAACGTTCTCGAACATCGACGGCAATTTCGTCGGCTTGGGAGTCGAACTGAAGGCGACCGAGGATCGTTTGCGAATCATCAACGTGATCCCCGGCGGCCCGGCCGACTCCGCCGGCATCCGCCCCGGCGAAGCGATCACGCGGGTCGAACAGGCCCGCACCGCTTCGGTCGACCCCGACCACGTCGCGGACCTGCTGCGAGGTCCCGAGAATTCGCGGGTCTCGATCACCGTGGTCGATCGCCAGGGGGCATCGCGCGACCTGCAGGTGCAGCGTCGCCGGGTCGAAGTCCCCAGCGTCGACCGCGTGCAGATCCTGGATGGCCAACACGCGATCGGCTACCTCCGCTTGACCGCCTTCCAGAAGACGACCTCCCGGGAATTCGAAAAGGCCTTGTGGGAACTCCATGGCCAAGGAATGCGTCATCTGATCGTCGACGTCCGCGGCAATCCCGGCGGGTTGCTGTCGGCCGCCGTGGAGATCTCCGATCGCTTCCTGGAAGAAGGCAATATCGTGCTGACCCGCGGCCGCAACGCCCGTGAGAACTTCGATTACAAAGCGCACCGGGCCAACACCTGGAGCGTCCCCCTGACGCTGTTGATCGATGGCGACAGCGCCAGTGCCAGTGAAATCTTTGCCGGGGCGATCGCCGACCACCAGCGAGGGATGCTGATCGGCGAAAACACGTATGGGAAAGGACGCGTGCAAGGCATCTTCCGCATGCAATCGGCGCAGGTCGGACTCTGCCTGACCACCTCCAAGTTCTACTCGCCCGATCGCACCGCGATCAGTGGCCGCGGGATCGCCCCGACGATCCCTCAAAGCACGCCCTACGTCGCCGCCCGCCCGACCGCCGATGGCCATCTCGCCACCATCGCCGAAGACGCGGTGCTGCAGCGGGCCCTGCAGCACGCCCGGGGAGAGGAAGCGGGGGAAGTCTTGGCCCAACGGCCGGCGGCCGCGAACTAGGCTCTGTCCGAAAACCACCCCTCATCCTTTCCTGCTCCCCCGCGATCCGCTGCGCGGCGGGGGAGAAGGGACCTAGCGGAGTCGCTACGCGACCAGTTTTTTGGTTTTCGGACAGAGCCTAGCGGGACCGCACCCCTTTTCGTGAGCGGATTGGGCGCTAGCCCCCGGCCTTTCCGCGACGGGCCGGCGGCTAGCGCCGAAACCGCTCAAATGATCGATACACACCGTGAAACACGGGATTTAGATCGAAAAGTGCCGCTGTCCAGCTAACAAACATGTCACTGCGGGGGCGCCGCCCGCGACGCCTTCAGCGAGACGCCGGGGCGTGTTCCTCGAACCAGGCCAACCACTTCGCCTGGATCGCCCCCTGCAGGTCTTCGCGGGCCGCCGCCTCCTGCTGGGTCGTCCCCCAGTAAAAGCTGATCCAACCGTCGACCCACTCGCTGCCCCGCTCGATAAAGGTGGCGGTCTGCTCGATGCCGGCGTGGAGTGGGAAGATCTCTTCCACGACCAAGGGCTTGCCGATCTCGTACGCCTGCAGGGCAGTCAACGCTTGCTCCACCGCATCGTGGCGAGGATAGAAATGGACGCTGACGAAATCGAGCGGACCGCCGACCTCTGCGGAATAAAACAGCGGCTTCGCGCCGGGGAAGGTCAAAGCCCAAGGGATTACTCCCACCGTAATTAGGTGCCGTTGATCGACCTCGCGGATCGCCGCACTCAGCTGCTCCACCCATGCCGCGGCAACCTCCTGCCGCGAGCGTCCCCGCAGGTCCAGCGCGATCCGCTGGACAAAAAACTTGCCCCCCAATTCGCCCGCCAACCAGTCGGTCTCCGATTCCTTGCCCGGCAAGATCGGCTCGTTCATCAGGTCGTAACAAAAGATGGCGGAGCTTTCCCGCCCGACCCCCGCGACCTCCCGCCAAAACCGCGTCTGAACTTGCCAGCGGGCCTCTTCGTCCAAGGCGTCATACCAGGCGGGGACATCCTCCCGGTGGTAGCATCCCAGCCCTGTCAGATCGAGGTACAGGCCGACCTCTTCGGCCGCCGCCAGCGGGAGCGTCAGCAAGCAGCAACAGGCGCCCCATCCCCAGGCCGCCGCGCGAAGGCGGCCCGCTTTGCAGACGCTGGCCACGATCTCGATTTCCCGCATGGATGCATCCCCGGTTGGCGCGGCGTGCTGGCGGCCAGCGGCCCCCACAGCAGGGTCAATGATAACCTCTCGGCGGTGGGCGAACGACGGGGCAAGGCTGGCCATTGACCCGAGCCCGCTGGCTGCGAATAACCAAAGAAGGCGATTCCCCTGGCCGCCCTCCCGTTTCACCTTGCCGCCGAGTTTGCTGATGCCTTCGCAAATCCCTCCCTCGCCAGATCTTCCCCCCCGCGGCGGTTTTCGTCCCGAAGACCGAGCGCGTCCGGAAGCGCAAACGCATCCGCAGGCCGGCGCCGCCTCGACGAACGCCGGCGGCCCCCCGCCCTCGTCGCGCCGCTGGGGCTGGATCGTCGGGGTGTCGGCGGTCGTCTTGGCAAGCGGCTTGATCGTTTGCTGCGGGGGCTTGTACTTCGTCTTTCAGCTCGGTGCCGAACAGATGACCTCGCAATTGAAAACGCGGCTCGCCGATCACCCGGTGATCGAAGCCGAGATCGGGGAGATCGAATCGATCGAGGTCAACTTGCAGAAAACGGGCGAACGGGGAGACCAGGAACGACTCGTCTTGACGATCGAAGGGAGCAAAGGAAACGGGCTGCTGATCGGACGGCAGCGCCCGGGGGCTTTGGAGCTGGAGGACCTGGTTCTGGAAACCCCCGAGGGCGAGCAGTATCCGCTCGACGCCGAGCCGGCGGAGGCCCCGGACGCGCCGGACGCGCCGGTCCCCCCGCCGGCCGCGACCGATCGGTCAGCGCGAACCCGCTTGCCCCCGCTTGAGTAATCGAGCCAGGCGGGGGACGATAGTCCGTTTGCTGGGCGATTCCGCGTCGATTGCGGAGCGCCTGCGTCCGCTTTTTTTCTGCCAAAGTGAATTCATGAAAGTTGCGACCTTTGAAACCGCTCGTGGCCCGATCCGCGTGCAACTCCACGACGACAAAACCCCCAAGACGGTCGAGAATTTCGAGAAGCTGGTCAAGCAAGGCTTCTACGACGGACTGACGTTCCATCGCGTCATCCCCGACTTCATGGTCCAGGGCGGCTGCCCGCAGGGGACCGGCACCGGCGGACCCGGCTACCAGTTCGAGGATGAATTCCATCCCGAGCTGCAGCACGACCGGCCGGGAATCCTCTCGATGGCCAACGCCGGCCCCAACACCAACGGTTCGCAGTTCTTCATCACCCACGGCCCCACGCCATGGCTCGACGGCAAGCACAGCATTTTCGGATGCGTGCTCGAAGGGCAGGATGTGGTCGACGCGATCGAGCAGGGTGACGAGATCAAGCAGATCACGATCAGCGAAGAAGAAGCCTAGACGGCTTCCCCAGTTTCTCTTGACGCGGGTCGGGGCGGCTGCGAAGGGAAGCTCGTGATGTTCCCTTTCCGCCCGCGCCCCCTACCGATAGCCTCCTGCGTGGCCGGTCGCCCTGCCCGTGATCTCGGCGGCACGATCGAGCGCTGCGCCGTGCTCGCCTGCTACGTCCTGCTTGCCGCGCTGGCGGTGGGCTGCGGTCGGCTGCGTGACCCCGCCGCCCTGCTCGCGGTTCCGCAGCCTCCGCCCGCTCCCGCCACCCTGGTCGCGGAGCTGGCCGAGTCACGCCGTCCGCGGCAAGACCGCGACTGGAAACCGACGCACGCGGTGCTGGCCCATGCGGAAATGGATCGGCGGGGAGCGACGATCCACAACGTCCGGCGCTGCCGTTGGGACTCCGAATCGGAGGTCGCCATCCGCTACGACGACTGGTCGTTTCGCTGGGACGAGGTCGTCGCCCTCGATTTCGTCGTCGTCCCTTTTCAAAATGCGCCCCTGCTGGCGCACACGATGTTCAGCTTTGCCTTGGCCGACGGCCGTCAGCTGGTCGCCTCGGTCGAAGCGCGGCTGGAACGGGGTGAGGCCTATGCCGCCCTCGCCGGCGCGGCCCGCCGCTTCGAATTGATCTACGTGCTGGGCGACGAGCAAGATCTGCTGGGGCTCCGCGGGGAAATTCGCCGGGACGACGTCTACGTTTACCGTTCGATCGCCTCACCAACCGAGTCGGCGGAGATCTTGCGGGATGTCCTGGAACGTGCCAACGGGCTGGTTGCCCAGCCCGAATTCTACGATTCGCTGACGAACAACTGCACCAGTAATCTCGTCGACCACATCAACGACCTGCGTCCCGGCAGCATCCCCGACGCCCTTCGCAAACGGCTCCCCGGTCACAGCGATTCACTCGCCTACGAACTCGGCCTGCTGGCCACCGACCTCCCCTTCCCCGTCGCCCGTCGCCAGGCCCATGTCACGATGCGAATCCGCCAGCATCTGCACGACCCCGATTTTTCGAAGAAGATCCGGCGATAGGCCCTCGCACGCACACCTCATCTTCATGCGGCTTTTCGGAAAATCGTCTGCCCCTTTGCTGCCACCGCTGCCTGAATGCGGCTATCATGCGGTAAGGGGGCGTCCGCGCTCCTGACGGCTCCACCGAGGGCCGCTGGAAAAAACGATCGCCCTCCTTCGGAAGGGACCAACCGGGGTTGTCGGCAGGAACCGTCTTCTGGTAACCGCCGGTGGGAAGCCGGTTGACGGGCGTGACTTGGCCAGCGGGGCGAAGCCAACCGCGGCCTCCCCAAAGCGG
>CAYNVI010000226.1:0-7607 GCA_964400585.1 uncultured Pirellulaceae bacterium
GAGTTGACCGGGAAGGCGTCGTAGCTGCGCCCGCCGGGATGCGAGACGTGGTAGGTGCAACCTCCGATGGCCCGCCCCGCCCAGTGATCGTAGAGATCCAAGACCAGGGGCGCGTGCACCGGAATCGTCGGATGCAAACAACTGGGAGGCTGCCACGCGCGATAGCGAATCCCCGCCACGTATTCTCCCTCTCGCCCGGTCGGATGCAAGGGAACCGCGACCCCATTGCAGCTCAGCGAATGCCGCCGTTCGACCAGCCCATTCAGTTTGACCTGCAAACGCTCCACCGAGGAATCGACGTACCGCGCTGTCCCCCCGCCGGCCGGTTCCTCCCCGAGCACATACCAGGGCTCGATGGCCGTCCGCAGTTCCAAGGTAACGTCTTGACGGGTGACCTGCCCGATCTTCGCAAACCGAAACTCGAAGTGCGTGCGGAACCATTCCGGATCGATGACGAGCTCGTGCCGGTGGAGCTCCGCCAGGACATCTTGGAAGTCCCGCCAGACGAAATGCGGCAACATGTAGCGGTCGTATAGCGACGTTTCCCATCGCTGCAGCGGCTGTTCGTACGGCGTTTCCCAAAAGGAAGAAACCAGGGCCGTGATCAGCAACTGCTGGGTCAGGCTCATCCGAGCATGCGGCGGCATCTCGAAACCACGCAGCTCCACCAGCCCCAGCCGCCCGGTCGCCGAATCGGGCGAGTACAGCTTGTCAATGCAAAACTCGGCGCGGTGGGTATTGCCCGTCAAATCGACCAGCAGGTGACGGAACAGGCGGTCGGTCAGCCAAGGGGGACAAGGCTGCCCGGTGGGCGGGACCTGGGCGAACGCGATCTCCATCTCGTAGACCGCGTCGCGGCGGCCTTCATCGAAACGGGGTGCCTGGCTCGTCGGACCGACGAACCGGCCACTGAACAAGTAGCTCATCGACGGATGGTTGTTCCAAAACGTCAGCAAGCTTTTCAGCAAGTCGGGCCGCCGCAGGAAGGGACTGTCTGCAGGCGTCGCCCCACCCAGCACAATGTGGTTTCCGCCGCCGGTTCCCGAGTGCTTCCCATCGAGGTCAAACTTTTCGGTGCCCAGCCGTGACTGCCTCGCGTCCTCGTACAAGCCGGTCGTCACATCGACCAGTTCCTGCCAGCTGGAGGAAGGCTGCGTGTTGACCTCGATCACCCCCGGGTCGGGCGTCACCTTGAAGAGGCGGATGCGGTGGTCGTGCGGCGGCAAGTAGCCTTCGATGATGACCGGCATCTCCAACGCCCCGGCCGTCTGTTCGATCGCCGCCAGCAGGTCGAGGTAATCCTCCAGCCGTTCGACCGGAGGCATGAAGACATGCAGTCGACCGTGCCGCGGTTCGACGCAGAGGGCTGTCTGGATGACTTCGCCCCCCGCCCCGCTTGGCGCGCCACCAGCCCCGCGTTCCGCTCCGCCGCCGCGCTGCCCGGGGGCGGCCGACGGCTCCCGGGCGGCCGCCGGACGGGTCGAATCGGCCGGCGAAGGCTGCGGCAGCGGCTGGCGGTCGGCGGTCGGATCGAGCGGGGCAAAGACCGCCCGTTCGTGTTCGGGAAGGTAGGGGAGCGTTTCCAGCGGCAAACGCAAACCGGCCGGAGAATCGCCGGGAATCAGATAGATCTGCTCCGCTTTGACCGGCCAACGACCGCTCAGCCACTTGGGGCGCGCCTGCCACCACTGGCGACGCAGCGGCAAGATAAAACCGGTCGGCCGGCCCAACCCCTCGCCGTAGATCCGTGTCAGCCGGGCTCGCTCCTCCGGGTCTTGCAATTTCGGGTCGCGCGGGTCGACGTTGATCGGCAGCCGCTGCTCTTTCCAGAGGTAATGAAAGACATCTTCGTAGGCGGGCTGGACCGCTGCGGCCGCTACCTCCAGCTGCTCGGCCAGGTGCGCCGCGAAACGTTGGGCATCGGCAGGCCCCAGCCCATCATCACGGCCTTCATCGGCTAACCATTCCGGATGCTCCCACAATGGCAGCCCGTCGGTCCGCCACAGGCAGGTCAGCGCCCAGCGCGGCAGCGGCTCGCCGGGATACCACTTGCCCTGGCCATAATGCAGCAGGCCTCCCGGTGCAAATCGTTCACGGAGTCGCTGCAGCAAGATGTTCGAACGCACCCGCTTGTCGGGACCCACCGCCCCAAAGGTCCACTCGGCTCCTTCCATGTCGTCGATCGAAACGAAAGTCGGTTCGCCGCCGATCGTCAGCCGCACGTCCTGCGCTGCCAGCCGCTGGTCGACCCGGCGACCGAGATCCATGATCGCGTCCCATTGCGATTCGCGGTAGGGAAGCGTCACCCGCGGACGTTCGTCGACACGGGTCAGCGTCATCGCGAAATCGAACTGGACCTCGCAAGGCCCCACACCTCCGCTGATCGGTGCCGCATCGCGATAATGCGGCGTGCAGGCCAGCGGAAGGTGCCCTTCGCCGGCTAACAATCCGGACGTCGGATCAAGCCCGATCCAACCGGCGCCGGGTAGAAAGACTTCGGCCCAGGCGTGCAGGTCGGCGAAGTCGACTTCGCTGCCGGAAGGTCCCTCGAGGGCTTCCAGATCAGGCTTCAACTGGATCAGGTAGCCCGAGACAAACCGCGCGGCCAATCCCAGCTGCCGCAGCACTTGCACGAGCAGCCAAGCCGAATCGCGGCAGGAACCGCTGCCTTTGGTCAGCGTCTCCTCCGGGGTCTGCACGCCCGGCTCCAAGCGGACCAGGTAATCGATCTCCTGCTCCAGCCGACGATTGAGTTGGACCAGGAAATTGTTCGAATTCTCGCCGTCGGGCCGCATCGCTTCGACGAATTCCGCCAACCGGGGCGTACTCGGTTCCAGTTCCAGATACGGCTGCAATTGCTTGGCAAGCAACGGCTCGTATTCCAGCGGCACCGTTTCGGCCTGCGGCTCGACAAAAAAGTCGAACGGATTGATCACCGTCATGTCGGCGATCAAATCGACTTCGATCCGCAGCTGCTGGGTCGGCTGTTGGAAATTGTACCGACTCACGTAATTGGCAAAGGGATCCTGCTGCCAATTCTGGAAATGCGTGTCGGGCGTCACCTTCAACGAGTAGGCGGTGACGGGCGTTCGGCAATGCGGGGCGGGCCGCAAACGGATGACCTGCGGTCCCAGGCTGACCGTCCGGTCGTACTGGTATTCGGTGCGATGATGCAGGGCAACGCGGATCGACATAGTGATGGCTTCGTCAAAAACGAGAAGAGGACGTGCCGCGGCGGCAAGCGGATGGGGAAAGCGGATGGAATCATGCACCTCCCCCCCGGATCCGCGCGGCGCGGCCAAGAGGGGACGTCAAACGTTGCCCGAGATCGTGCCGGCCCCTCGGCGGGCCACCGTGCGGGCGCAGCGGCTGGCGACCCGGCGAGCTCAGGGGCGAGCGGCCAGGCGGGCGGCCGTACCGGCTAACTTTGCGACTGCGATTGCGAGAAGGGCGAATCGGGGGAGACGCGTGGCCCGGCGGGCGAGAGGGGACGCAGCTCACAGTAGGTCTGGTGGATGGCCGTGCCGATCGCGTTGAGCTTGTGCTGCAATTCATCGACGAACTGATGGATCCCTTGATCGAGGATCCCCTGGACCTGCGCGTAGGCAAGATCGCTGCGTAATTTCCCCAACAACCGTTCGGCCTCGTTGCAGTAGGCGTTCATCGGACAACCGCTGATCGCGTGCAGCGACGTGTCGGCCTGTTCGATGCAGAACCGCGCGGCCCGCGGGAAAGACGAATCGAGCAACAGGAACTCGATCACATAAGGGACATGGATCACGCGGTGACGACGTCGGTAGAACTGGAATCCGCTGACCGAAGAGAGCAGCGACGACCACTGCAGGTCGTCGATCGCCGTGCCGACGTCGACCACTTTGGGAAGCATCGTGAAATACTTGACGTCCAAGATCCGCGCGGTCTTGTCGGCGCGTTCCAGCAAGCGTCCCATGTTGGCAAAGTGCCAGCCATCGCCATGCGACATCGTGGCGTCCAGGATGCCATTAAAGAGATGGCTGTTCTGCTTGACCGTGGAATAGAAGTCCAGCGGCGAACCGGCGGTCAATTCGTCGGCCGCCGAATCGCGGACAAAGTGGTAGGCGGTATTGACCTGCTCCCAGGTTTCGCTGGAAATCGATTCGCTGACCGAACGGGCGTTCTCTCGGGCGGCACGCAAGCAGGAGATGATCGAATTGGCGTAAGCCCGATCGAACGTCAGGAACTGCAGCACCGATTCCTGCGAAGCTTCGCCGTAGTGTTCCCAAAAGTAGGCCTCGTCCCCGCTCGCCTTGACCAACGGTTCCCACTGTTCTTTCAAACCCGCCGGCTGGTCGAGGATCAGGTTCATCGAAGCATCGATAAACCGCGCCAAGTTCTCGGCGCGCTCAGTATAACGGGCCATCCAGTAGATCGAATCGGCAACACGGCTGAGCATGGGCATCGGTCAGGTCAACGGAACCAAAGAAACAAGCAGTAAACGTCCCCCGAGGACCGCGGCCCTCGGGCGGGCCCTCGGGCGGGCCCTCGGGCGGGCACTCGGGCGGGCACTCAACCCTCGGGGATCATCCCGCCGCCGAGTTCCTCGGTCGGGAAGGCCGTTTCGGACATCCCCGGATCGTTGACGACCCAGGTGTCTTTACTCCCGCCGCCCTGCGACGAGTTGACCACCAGCGAGCCTTTCTTGAGCGCCACCCGGGTCAGCCCCCCGGGCAGCACCCAGATGTCTTTGCCATAGAGCACATAGGGCCGCAAATCGACGTGACGCCCTTCGATTTGACCATCGCAAACGGTCGGGACGCGGGAGAGCGAAATCGTCGGCTGGGCGATGTAATTCCGCGGTTTGGCGCGGATCAGTTCGGCGAACTCGCGACGCTGCGCGTCGGAGGCATGCGGCCCGATCAGCATCCCGTAGCCGCCCGATTCATTGGCCGCTTTGACCACCAATTCGTCGAGATGGTCGAGGACGTATTTGCGGTCCTCGTCGCGCTGGCAAACGTAGGTCGGGACGTTGGGTAGGATCGGTTCCTCGCCCAGGTAGTAACGGATCATCTCGGGGACAAACGCATAGATCACCTTGTCGTCCGCAACGCCCGTCCCCGGCGCGTTGGCCATGGCGACATAGCCGTTGCGGTAGGCATCCATCAGCCCGGGAACGCCCAGCATCGAATCCGGGCGGAAGGCTTCGGGGTCGATGAAATCGTCGTCGATCCGCCGATAGATCACGTCCACCTGCTGGAAACCCGCCGTGGTCCGCATGTAGACGCGGCGATCCTGCACCACCAGGTCGCGGCCCTCGACCAGTTCGACCCCCATCCGCTGGGCCAGATAGGAATGCTCGTAATAGGCCGAGTTATAGATCCCGGGAGTCAGCACAACGACCGTCGGTTTCTCGACGTCGCGCGGCGACAGGTACCGTAGCGTGTCGTACAGACGCGCCGGATAATCGATCACCGGCCGGACGCGCGAAGCGGCGAAGACTTTCGAAAAGTTTCGCTTCATCACCATCCGGTTCTGCAGCACATAGGAAACGCCCGAAGGACAACGCAGGTTATCCTCCAGCACATAGATCGCGCCGTCCCGGTCACGGATCAGGTCGGTCCCGGTGATGTGGCACCAGATCCCGTGGGGCGGCTTCAGCCCGCGGCAGGCAGCCCGCAGGGTGGTGGCATTCTCCAGCAAATTGGCCGGGACGATCCCCTCTTTGACGATCTGCTGATCGTGGTAGACGTCTTCGAGGAACAGATTCAGCGTTCGGATCCGCTGCTTCAAACCTGCCTCCACATGCTGCCACTGCCGGGCACTGACAATCCGTGGGATCAGGTCGAAGGGGAAAATTTTCTCGGTCCCCCGGTCATCTCCGTAGACCGCAAAGGTGATCCCCATCCGCAGCAAGGAACGCTCGATCGCTTCCTGACGATGCAGCAATTCCCGGGTAGGAAGCCGATTGATCATCTCCACCAGGGGCGCCGCCTCGGGTCGCGGTCGCCCGTCGGCATCGAGGATTTCGTCGTAAAACCCGTCGGTCGCGTAGGGTTCAAACGTCAAAGGCGCGGCGGAGCGGGACAATACAAATCCTCGGGGTTCGCGGGACCGACAGGAGAGCACGGGTTCTCTGGCGCCGGAAGGGCTCTGGCGCCGGAAGGGCTCTGGCGCCGGAAGAGAATGAATCGTACGCGTCCGCCTGGCTCATAAGCTAGGCGTTCTGCCCATCTTTGTCGATCCACACCCCGGTATTTCCGCAGCCTCCCACCCCCCGTTTAGGCAGCAGGCGTGCGCCCACCGCGGCGTTCCAGCAAAGTCGCCAGCCGCGATTCGCAGCCGACCGAAAAGCCCCCCGCTGTGGGTCGTCGCAGCGGGCTTGGTCGGTTATCTTGACGGCATGAAAATCGCCAAGTACTTACCCGTGGAAGTGGGTACGGACCCCGCCGCGCTGCCGACCGATCCACGCGCCTCCGCCCTGGTCGGTCGGGTCGAGCACGACCAGCTCATTCCGCTCGACCTGTCGGCCGCCGGTTTCGACTCGCTGACCGACTTGCTCGATGCCGGCGATCCGGCGGCGGCGGCGGCCGATTTGCCGACCGGAGCGCCGCGGTCGCTGCAGGAGGTGCTGCTGCTGCCCCCGATCGATCGGCAAGAAGTCTGGGCCGCCGGGGTGACCTACCTGCGGAGCCAGACCGCACGGATGGAAGAGTCCGAAGCGGCGGCCAGCTGTTATGACCGGGTCTACTCGGCCGATCGTCCCGAGCTCTTTTTCAAAGCGACGCCCCACCGCGTCCGCGGCCACGGCCAGCCGCTGCGGATCCGTACCGATGCGGTCTGGAACGTGCCGGAGCCCGAGATCACGCTGTGCCTCAATCGCCAACTGCGAATCGTCGGTTTGACGATCGGCAACGACATGAGCTCGCGTGATATCGAAGGCGATAACCCGCTCTATCTCCCCCAAGCCAAATGCTACGATGCGTGTGCCGGGCTAGGGCCCTGGATCTTGCTGGCCCGGCCGCTGCCGCCCCCCGATGAAATCGGGGTGCACCTCCAGATCGAGCGTCAAGGAAACGTCGTCTACGAAGGAGAGTCGGGCGCCGATCAGATGGCGCGGGGCTTCGAAGACTTGGCCGCCTGGCTGATCCGGGACAACCATTTTCCCGACGGCGTGTTCCTGATGACGGGCACCGGGGTCGTCCCCGACAGCTCCTTCACCCTCCATCCCGGAGACATCGTGCATATCGAAATCGATGGGATCGGAACGCTCTCGAACCCCATCGTCCAAGCGGAGAAAGCCCCCGCCTAGGGTTTCCGCTCGGAGGAACACGGAGAACTCGCGGCCGCCCGCTGGGCCGGCGCGAGCTCTCCTCCGGCGCGGTACCCCGCGCCGCCATGCATCTTCAACCGCAAAGGATCTCATGACTTCTGCCCAACCGCTTCCGGTTTTGATCGATGGCCAATGGCGCGCCGCGCAAAGCCAGGAAACCTTTCAAGTCACCAACCCCAACACCCGCGAAACGCTCGCCCCCCTCTTTCCGGTCAGCAGCTGGGACGACTGCGACGCTGCCTTGACCGCCGCCGCCGCCGCGGCACGCAGCTTGCGTCAATTGCCGGCGGAAAAGATCGCG
>CAYNVI010000227.1:0-7588 GCA_964400585.1 uncultured Pirellulaceae bacterium
CCAAGCGTAGTGCGCCCCCGAGAATTCGCAATCAGGGTTTTCGCGGACCCGGTTTTCGCGGACCCGGTTTTCGCGGACCCGTTTTCGCGGACCCGTTTTCGCGGGGCCGGTTTCGCGGGGCCGTTCTCGGGGAGGGGAGCGGCAAGGCGACGGCTTGCCCTCGCGCGGGTCGATCACAGCGACCGGCTGCCGCGGCGGCCGGTCCCGGTTGCCGGCCTGCTGGGAACGCGACGCCCCCTAGAGGGACAGGGCGTAAGTGGACGGAGGCACCCGCTGCCCAGTCGCCCTGGACGCGGGCCGGAACGATCTGCTAAGACCCGCAGGGTGAGCCTTCCCTTTGCTGGAGATCCCCTGTGACCCCGCGCCTTCTTCCGTTTGCCACGTGGCTGGCCCTGAGCGTCGTGCACCTCGGTTCGGCAGGGGAGCCCCTGCCGAGGGGCCCATCTTTCCGGATGGAAACCGAAATGTTCCACGGCGACGATCCCTCGCCGGTCGCCCGCCACAAGATCCTCTTTGACGCCGGCGTGGTGTATGACATCCACGCTCAGGGAGGACGCTGGTCGACGGTCTTCGATCCGACGCGCGGCCGAGTGATCCTGCTGGATGCCGAAACCAAGGTTCAGACGCAGGTCGCCACCGAAGAACTGATCAAGGCGACCGCCCAATTGGCGGCCGCTGCCAAGCAAGCGGAAAAGGCCGAAGCGTTCGGACTGCAGGCGACCCCCCAAGCCCTCCCTGACAATTCGGGATACGAAATCGGTTTCGGGGCGCTGCATTACAAGATGACGACCCAAACCGTCCAGAACCCGGCGATCGCCGAGGCCTACCACCAATTGGCGGTGTGGGCGTCTCGGCTGAATGTGCTGCGGAAACGGGGCGCCCCGCCGTTCGCACGGATGGCGTTGGGCGAACGCGTCGCCGATGACCAACGCCTGCCTCTGCACCTGACGCTGACCATCCGCGAAGGGCTCCGCAAGGAAACGTTTCGGGCCCACCACCTGGTCGTCGAGCGGCTCTCGGAACTCGACCGCAAAGCGATCGATCAGGTCGGCAATCAGTTGGCGGCCTACCGGAAAGTCGAGCTGGGTGAATTCCCCAGCGACTCGCCCTAAGCGGGACTGCCGCTGACGGAATCGGCAGGCCACCGCTGCGCGCGGCGGTGCCGCGGTCGGCCGGCCCTATCCGCGAGCGGAGCGATTCGCGGAAGTGGAACGCGATCGCTATATTGGGGAGTTTCGCGGCAACCGCCCACGGGATCGCCGCGCGACCGCCCTGCGACCGGTTGGCCGACCTCCCCCCACGCGCTGCCCCCCTGCCACGAAAGGGGCCCGCACGAAGCCGCCAGCTCGTCGTTTTTTCTTGCACCTTTCCTTCCGCTGCCTGCCCGGTCCATGAAGCAGTCGATCGCTCAAGCCTTTCGCTTTTGTCCCCGTTGCGGCACCGAATCGCTCACCATCGGCGAAGCCCCCTTCCGCTGCGAGCAATGCGATTTCACCTTTTTCTTCGGACCGGTCAGCGCGGTGGGAGGCCTGGTCCCGGACGCGGACGGGCGGCTGCTGCTGCTGCGCCGCGGCCGCGATCCGGGCAAAGGAAAATTTGGACTGCCCGGGGGATTTGTCGATGCCGGGGAGTCGGCCGAAGAGGCGCTCCGCCGGGAGATCGAGGAAGAGGTGGGCTTACAGATCGCCGACTGCGAACTGCTGGTCACCTTCCCCAACCAGTACACCTACAAAGGCTTCACCGCCCCGGTCCTCGACCTGTTCTATGTCTGTCAGCTGGCCTCGCCGACCGAACCATCGCCGGACGAGGATGAAGTGCAGTCGGCAGCGTGGCGCGACTGCGACGATGAAATCCTCGCTCACATGGCGTTCGAATCGAACCGGCTGGCGATCGAATTGTTTCATCGCCGCATGCTGCGAAAAGACGCTTAAGGCGCGGCCAATAGTGCGCGGCCAATAAGGTGCGCGGCCAACCCCTCGGCTCAAGCCCGCCTGATTCGCCTTTCCCTTTGCTCGTTTTTTTCTCCTGAGGTCTCACCGTGCAGCTCGGATTTGCCAGCGCCATCCTGCCTGAATTGTCCCTGGAAGAAGTCTTTCAGACCGCCGCCCGCTTCGAATACGACTGCGTGGAACTGATGTGCTGGCCGCCGGGGAAGGCGGAACGCCGCTACGCCGGCGTGACGCATGTCGATGCGGTTCAAGTGGCTGCGGAAGGGGCCAAGGAACTGCTCGACCTGAGCGAGCAATACCAGGTGCGGGTGAGCGCGTTGAGCTACTACCCCAATCCGTTGACCGCGGACCAGGAAGCATCGCAAACCGCGATCGACCACCTGCATGTTTTGATCGATGCCGCCGCCCGTGCCGGCGTCGGACTGGTCAACACCTTCGTCGGCCGGGACCCTCAACGCTCGGTCGACGACAATTGGCCACGGTTCCTGGAGGTCTGGAAGCCCCTGATCGAACATGCCGAAACCGCACAAGTCCGGATCGGGATCGAAAACTGTCCCATGCTGTTTACGGCGGACGAGTGGCCCGGTGGTAAGAATCTCGCGACGACCCCGGCGATTTGGGAACGGATGTTCGGCGAGCTCCCCAGCGAACATTTCGGGCTCAACTTCGATCCCTCGCATCTCGTCTGGCAACAGATCGATTACCTCCGGCCGCTCGTCTCCTTTGCCGACAAGCTGTTCCACGTCCACGCCAAGGATGTCCGCGTCGACAAAGACCGGCTCGATCGCGTCGGCATCATGGCGCATCCGCTGGAATACCACACGCCCAAGCTGCCCGGCTTGGGCGATGTCGAATGGGGAAAGTTTTTCTCCGTGCTGGGGGATGTCGGCTATAGCGGCCCGGTCTGCGTCGAGGTCGAAGACCGCGTCTACGAGGATTCGCTCGAGGGTCGCTACCGGTCGCTCCAGCAGAGTGCCTCCTTCCTCCGCAACTTCATCCCCAAACACTAAGCTTTGTCAGAAAACGGCCCCTCATCCTCGCCTTTTCCCCCGCGATCCGCTGCGCGGCGGGGGAGAAGGGACATTGTGGAGTCGCTACGCGACCAGTTTTTCAGTTTTCTGACAAACCCTAACTGAGCCCAGGAACGACCGGCATGGATTATCGCTACGAACAGATCGCCAAAATGATCGACCATTCGCTGCTGAAGCCGACGATGGATCTCGATCAACTGGAAGCGGGCTGCCGGCTAGCCCGGGCCTATGAGGTTGCCAGCGTCTGTATCCTCCCTTACGCGTTGCCTCGCTGCGTCGAATGGCTGGCCGGTTCCAGCGTCGTGCCGAGCACCACGATCGGTTTCCCGCACGGCGGTCACGCGACCGCGATCAAAGCGGCGGAGGCCCGGCAGGCGGTCGACGACGGTTGCCAGGAACTCGACATGGTTTGCAACATCTCGCAAGTCCTGAGCGGCTGCTGGGCAGACGTTCGCCGCGACCTCCAAGCGGTCATCGACATCGCCCACGCGGCCGAGCGGCGCGTCAAAGTGATTTTTGAAAACTGTTATCTGGAGACCTCCCATAAACGCCGCCTGTGTGAGCTCTGTGTTGAACTCAAAGCCGACTGGGTAAAAACCTCGACCGGTTACGGCACGGGGGGCGCGACGCGCGACGACTTGCAATTGATGATCGACCACACCCAACCGCCTGTGCAGGTCAAAGCGGCGGGCGGCATCCGTGACCTGGATGCCCTGCTGGAAGTCCGCAACCTGGGGGTCAGCCGTGTCGGCGCGAGCGCCACCAAGACGATTTTGGATGACTGCCGCCAGCGTCTCGGGCTGGCCCCGATCGACGTACCCGACGCTGCCTCTTCTGACTCGTACTGATAACCCGACGATGACCCGTCTATTTGCCGGAACGCCTTTCGATCGTCCGCCTCGCTGTGAACGCTGCGGAGAATTGGAAGAGGACTGCCAGTGCCCACCGCCGCCCCCGCCGCGGATCCCTCCTTCCGAACAGACGGCGACACTGGCGATCGAAAAAAGGAAGCGGGGCAAGCAGGTAACGGTTGTCAGCGGGCTTCCTGCCGAAGGCAATGACTTGCCGGCGCTGCTGAGCGACTTAAAAACCGCCTGCGGAGCCGGAGGAACGATCAGCGACGATTCGCTGGAGGTTCAGGGCGACCATCTGCAGCGGGTTGCCGACGTGCTCCGCGCCGCAGGCTATCGCGTCAAGGTTCGAGGATGAGTCATCCCACGGACCGCCTCGCTGCCGCCGCGGAACCTGAGGCGGCGTCCTCGCGGGCCGGCCAGCCGCCGGCCGCGACGGCGTCCGCCCCCCGCGGTTTCCGGTTTACGCTTCGCGGCTTGTTGCTCGCCGTTTCGCTGATCGGCCTACTGCTGGCCAACGGCCTCAGTCTGTTCCGGCTCCGCCAGGCGACAAGTGAATTGGCCGTTCTCCGTGCCGAAGTCGGCTACCTCGGCGACGTGCCACCGCAACAGGTAGCGGCGGTCCGCTTGGTGGCCGACGAACCGCTGACCTGGAGGGCCCGCGTCCGCACCCCGGAGGAAGCCAAATACCGCGTCGCCTACAGTGCTATCTGGCCCGCCGACGCCGCCGGGCCGCAGTGGTTCGCCGCTTTGCCCGTCCCCGCCGGCGAATCGGTGGTGACCGCCCAAATCCGCCAAGACCCTCGGGACGATCGCTGGAAAATCATTACACTGGTCCAGGATACGACCGGAACTCGCCGGATGGCGACGGCGCTTTCGGAACCGCTGGCCCAGGTCTTCCGCGAATCGCACGACGTGATTCGTGCGGGGATCGGACGGCAGCCCGTCCACGTCGCCTCCGATCGTTCCCTCCGCCTGCTGGATGAACGCTGGTTGGTGGGTGAAGGGAGCTTACTGCTCTACGGGGATGCTCCGGCTCGCCAGGATCAGCCTGGTATTTTTGTCGAGCTGCAACCCGATACGACGCCGCTCTAACGCCTTCTCGCCGTGACGCTTTTTGATGGACCTTGCTGCCCATGCCTCGTGATTTCTTGAAAGGTGCCGCCGACGAATATGATGTCGTGGTGATCGGCAGTGGGTTGGGGGGATTAACGGCCGCCAATATCCTGGGCCGCGCCGGCCATCGCGTGCTCCTGCTGGAACAGCACTACAAACTCGGCGGGCTCGCCACCTGGTTCCGCCGTCCGGGAGGGCATATTTTCGATATCTCGCTCCACGGTTTTCCGCATGGAATGATTAAAAGCTGCCGGCGGTACTGGAATCGCGACATCGCCGACCGCATCGTCCAGCTGCAGAACATCCGCTTTGACAACCCGATGTTCTCGCTGACGACCACCTTCAACCGGGAAGACTTCACGCGGCTATTGACCCGTCAATTCGGGATCGATGAAGCGGCGGTGGTGAAATTCTTTGACACCGCGCGGGGGATGAATTTCTACGACGATCAAACGACAACCACGCGCGAGCTGTTCGAGCGATTCTTTCCGGGACGCGAAGACGTCATCCGCTTGCTGATGGAACCGATCACTTACGCCAATGGCTCGACGCTGGAAGATCCCGCGATCACGTACGGGATCGTCTTCAGCAACTTCATGAGCAAAGGCGTCTTCATCTACCAGGGAGGAACGGATGATCTTGTCGCTCGGATGCAAAAAGAATTGAAAGCCAATAACGTGGACATCCGCATCCGCTGTCCTGTCGACAAGATCAACGTCCGGAAAGACCACGTGGAATCGGTAGAGGTCAACGGACGGACCATCAAGACGCGAGCCGTCGTCAGCAATGCCAACCTCCGCAGCACGATCCTCCAGATGGTCGGCAGCGACCACTTTGACCCGAAGTTTGTCGAAGAGACCGACGCGGTCCGCTTGAATAACAGCAGCACGCAGGTCTACATGGCATTGAAACCGGACGTCGAAGTCGATCCGGCCACGGGAGACCTGCTGTTTACCAGCACGGCGCCGCTGTTTCGGACCGATGCGCTGCTAAGCCGCGAGATCACCAGCCGCACGTTTAGTTTTTACTATCCCGAGACGCGGCCCGCAGGCAAAGCCCGCCACGCCATCGTCAGCAGCACCAATGCCCGCTGGAAAGACTGGGCCGACCTGGACGATGCGGCCTACCAAGCGAGCAAACAGGAATTGATCGAAACGACGCTCGACGCCCTCGATCAGTACGTCCCGAACATTCGCGAGAAGGTCGAATGGGTCGAAGCGGCGACCCCCCGGACTTTCCAGCATTACACGCGCCATCAGCTGGGCGCCAGCTTCGGCACCAAATTCGAAGGCCTGGGGGTCAGCCGCGCGCTCCCGCAGCAGGTCAGCGGGCTCTACCACGCCGGCAGCGTGGGGATCATCATGAGCGGTTGGCTGGGAGCGATCAATTACGGCGTGATCGTCAGCAACGAAGTCGACCAGTACCTGCTGCGTCCCAGCCAGTTGGCGGCGCCGTCGGCCTCGGTGTGAGCGGTCGGTCAGCCTTATAATCAAGGCTGGCTCTCGAAGCTGCACCCGGGGGAGAACGGCTTGTTTCCCGCATTGCCTTCTTCTTTCCACCGAGGATCCATCATGCGTTCCGTCCTACCCTGCCTGTTCATCCTGCTGCCCGCCCTGTGCGGCCTGAAGCCCGCTTCTGCGGAGGAAACGCTGAAGCTGAAATGGGAAGACCGCTTTTTGGAAATAGCAGGCCCCCAAATTCCCGGCGGTACGATTCGCATCCATTACCTGGAAGCGTACTGTCGGCCTGCTTCGACCGATCGCGACTGGCACGAGACGGTCATCCCTCACGAAAGCACGTTAGTATCGGCTTCGGAACATGGAAAACGCCTCGTCTTAAAGGACGAGTTGCAAGACGGTGTCGTCGTGCGACACGTGATTGAGGCTGGCGACGATACGGTCCATTTCGAAGTGACCGCGACCAATCCGACTGAAAAAGTCTCGCAGGTCCACTGGGCGCAGCCATGCATGCGGGTCGATGGCTTTGTCGGGGCGGCTCCGGAAGACGCTCGTGAAACCTACCCACCCTACATTCGCAAATGCTTTTTGATGATCGACGGTGAACCGGTTCGGTTGCCGACGCGCCCGTGGGCCCTGCAGGCGCGCTATACGCCCGGACAGGTTTACGCTCCGGCGGATGTCGATCGCGACGACGTCAACCCTCGGCCGCTGAGTCCGCTCGTCCCCTCAAGCGGATTGACGGGATGTTTTAGTGCGGATGAATCCATGATTTTGGCGGTCGCCTGGGACCCCTACCAGGAGATCTTCCAAGGCGTCGTCACCTGCCTGCACAACGACTTTCGCATCGGCGGATTGGAACCAGGAGAAACCAAAACGATCCGTGGCCGGCTGTACATCGTCCCTGCCGATCTCGACAGGCTGATCGCCCGTTTCCGAAGCGATTTCCCCAAACAGTCCTCCAGCGACTGATTCCCTGGCCCAAATGGAATAGCCATCCGAGGGGCCATGCGGAGAACTTTTTTAATCGCCTCTTTGCCAGACTGATTGACACCAAGGGGTTCCCTAGCTGGACAGCGCCCCTTTTCGATGCAAATCCGGTTTTTGGCGGTGTGTATCGATCATTTGAGCGGTTTCGGCGCTAGCCGCCGGCTCGCAAGGGAAGGCCGGGGGCTAGCGCCCAA
>CAYNVI010000228.1:0-7538 GCA_964400585.1 uncultured Pirellulaceae bacterium
TGCGATGTTGTGGTAGGTGACGAGTATCACGAGGTCGCCGCGGCCCAGCGGTTCATCTTGATGTACAAGCCGCCGCCGCTGAACGATCCCGCTTCGACCGGCTGCAAACGGCCGTCCGCCGCCCGTTCGGAGCGCTGCCAGCGGGGTTGCAACGCGGGAACCTCGTCGAAGCGGGGATCGAAGCGCAGCGCCAGCAGGATCGAATCCTCGGTCCGCGTCCAAAACGTATGGACAACGCCCTGAAATTCCACGCGATCGAACAGCTTCCCCTCGAACCAGTGATAGAACTCGTGGTCGCGTTCGATGCCCGCATGGTCGATCCCGGCGGCCTGCAATTCCGCGTCGGTCAATTCACGCGGCGGTTCCTCTTCGCTCCCTTCCACCAGCGAATTGAGAAAACGTCGATTGGAGATCGTGTCGAGTCTTCCCTCCGCTGCAAACAGGATGTCGACCTCCATCGCGATCTCGGTTTCCGAGCGTCGCTCGCGGTTCATCCGCAGACGATGCGGGGCGTAAACCGAAGGTCGCAGGAAACGTTCCAGCGAATATTTTTCGCCGACCCGCTCGTTCAGCACGCGCCGCTGCTCCGCGGCCGATTGCCTATCGCGGAGCGCGGCCGGCGGCAGCAACGCCGGTCGCTCGGCGGCACTGGTCAACGCCTGGTAGACGGGATTGGCGTGGTTTGCTCCGGCGGTGGAAGCAGAGGCAGCTTCGTCGCCGCGGGCGGGCCAGGCGATCGCGGCCCAGCCGATGGCGGCCAGTCCGATCCATCCGATCAGGCGGCGGCCGGCGTGATCACTCCAGTACACAAGGCTTCCTTTCAGGACGAAGGGTCGGGCGGGTCGAGGTGTCTCGATCATTTGAGCGGTTTCGGCGCTAGCCGCCGGCCCGTCGCGGAACGGCCGGGGCCAAAGGGGTGATTGTTATCGACATCTCTGATCAGACTGTTTTTTGGTCCCCTCTGCCCCAAAAAGGCGGCGCTCGTCGCGTTCCATTTTGACACGCAATTTTCGCCGCCTTTTTGGGGGAGAGGGATAGGGGGCGGGGGCAGGGGCCATCGTCGGGCGAGTCCTACCGGCTCCGGCCGTGACCTACCCCTCGTTACGACCGTCATCACCGTCACAACCGTCTGTCGATTCTAATCGGCTTGCGCCCAGCTCGGGCGATACCGATAAACCGCACCGTCCGAACAACCGAAACCAAAGGAACAACGGGCCGGCCGCCGCCGCCCACTGCGGGAGCCGCCGGCCCCCGTTCTGACAGCGTTCCCGAAAGAGCATCCGTCATGCGACCGCCAATTGCCATCGCTGTGCTGAGTCTGTTGGGGGGGAGCGTTATCGGCTGCCAGTTTCCTCAACCGATCGAAGTTCGCACTCAGGTCGCCGTCGAGCCGCTCTCGAACAAAGCCGCTTGCCCCATCGTCCAGATGCCCGTCGGGGACGCGAAACCGTGTGGCGTCAAGGTTGCGATCATCGACGTCGATGGGCTGATGGTCAACGCGAATCAAACCGGACTGATGTCGGCCGGGACCAACCCGGTCGAAGAGTTTCGGGCAAAGCTCAACTACGCCCGACGGCACCCCGAATTGCAAGCGATCGTCCTGCGGATCCACTCGGCCGGCGGGGGCGTGACGGCGAGCGACATCATGGCCCGCGATCTCGCCCGCTTCCGACAAGAGACCGGTCGCCCCGTGATCGCCTGCTTGATGGACACCGCAGCCGGCGGGGCCTACTACCTGGCCAGTGGCAGCGACTGGATCGTCGCCCACCCGACCTCGATCACCGGCGGCTTCGGGGTGATCCTGAACCTCTACAACATGGAAGACATGTTGGCGCAGATGAACATCGTCGGGGTACCGATCAAAGCGGGGGAACAGATCGACATGGGGACCCCGCTCCGGCGGATCCCCGACGAGTCGCGAGCCCTCTTCGACACGATCGCCGAACAGTTCCAAACCCGTTTTCACGAACGGATCGCCCGCCACCGGGGGTTGGATCTGAGCGGTGAGGAAGCGTTCCTCGACGGGCGGATTTTGACGGCCCAACAAGCGTCCGATCTGCAGCTGGTCGATTCGATCGGTTACCTCGATGACGCGATCGCCCTGGCGGCCACCCAGGCGGGCAACCCTGTCGCGCAACCGGTGATCCTGCATCGAGTCCGCGATCGCGCCGCGACGATCTACAGCATCACGCCGAACCGGCCGATCCAAAGCGACTTGCTCCCGATCGACATCCCGGGGATCAACCGCAGCGAGCTGCCCACCTTCCTCTACATATGGCAGCCCAACCCCAGCCACCCCAGCTGAAATCGGGACGTTGAACACGGGGACGGGGGATTCCGCTCAAGAACCAAGGCGATCTGCGGATTTTGCCCACTCAGCCCCCGGCCGCTTCTTGGTCCGTCTGCTGTTTGGTCCGTCTGCTCGTTGGTCGTCAAGGGTTCGGGGTCTCGGCGGCCACCGGATTGCTGAGGATCCCCAAGCCTTCGATCTCGACCTCGCAGGTGTCGCCCGCGCGGAGGAACCGCGGCGGTTTCCGCGCCGCCCCGACGCCGGGAGGCGTGCCGGTAAAGATCAAATCGCCGGGACGCAGCGTGGTGACCTGGGTGAGGTATTCGATCACCTGCGGGACATCGAAGATGAACTCGGTGGTCCGTGAATCCTGCAGGGTCTCACCGTCGATCCGCAGCTCGACCCGCAAGTTGCCGCTGTCGGGCACCTCGTCCCGGCTGACGACCCAGGGGCCGATCGGCGCGAAGCTATCGAAGGTCTTCCCCAGCAGCCACTGCCCCCCGGGCGTCCCCTTTTGCCAATCGCGGGCCGAGACGTCGTGTCCGCAGCAGTAGCCGAAGACATGCTTGAGGGCGTCGGCGGCGGCGACGTGGCGGGCCGTCGTTCCGATCACGACCACCAGTTCCGCTTCGTAATCGACGCGGTCGCTGACCGCCGGCAGCACGATCGGGTCGCCCGGTCCGATGATCGCCGAAGGGAACTTGTTGAAGATGACCGGCTGCGTGGGGATCTCCGCACCGGTTTCGAGCGCGTGGTCCCGGTAGTTCAACCCGACGCAGATGACCTTCTCCGGAGCGGGCACCGGGGCCAGCAGGCGGGGCGCGGTGGGGAACGCTTCGGCATCGTCCAGGCGGGCGTGCAGCGCTGCCAGATCGCCTGCGATCGGCAACCGCTGTGCCGGCCGCGGAGGCGCCTCGGGCATCACGTTTTCAAGGGGCACGATCTCTTCGCCACGCTGGACACCGATGCCGGTCTCACCGGCGGCAGTTTGATAACGGCAGAAACGCAAGGGGGCATCCTTCGGTGGGAACAGGGAGGCAGAGGCCGATCGGGCGGCGCAGGAGAGGCTTTTCGCTGCGCGCCATCGGCCCCCGATTCAGGTATGGTAGAGCCCTTCATTGTATCGCTCACGACCGTCTCTTTCGGGCGGCTCGTGGCCTTTTTGCGCCGTGCAAACGGTTCCCCGCTGCCGTTGCCTGTCGGGCCGGCTGGCCGCTCGCAGCGGAGGGATCGACCACGGCTCTCCCCTGGTTCCGCCCTGCTTTCGGAGATCCCCTCGTGACCACGCGCTCGAACCCCATGCTCCCGCCCCCTGCCACCGCTCCGGCGACGCCGTCGCGGGCCCCTGCGGCGGTCGGCCGCCGCCGATTCCTCGGAAGCCTCGCCGCCGTCGCGGGTACCGCGGGCACCACTTGGACCGCCGCGGGTCTGCCCGCCTCCGCGGCCGCACCGCAAGCCGCCCGCGGGGCGGCGGGATTCCATCCCAAGTTGGCGATCTCGGCCTACAGCTTTCGCAAGCAGTTCGCTTGGTTCAAAGGCAAGCGGCAATCACCGAGCGGGCGCCCGCTCGACATGCGGGGATTCATCGACCACTGTGCCACGCTCGATGTGGCCGCAGAACTCACCGCCTACTTCTTTCCAGCCGATCTCGATCGGAAAGCCCTTTTGGGGCTGCGGCGGGAAGCCTTCCTGCGAGGCGTGACGATCTGCGGGACGGCGATCGGCAACCACTTCGATACCGCCGACGCAGCGGCTTTGGAACAGCAAATCCGCCACGCCAAGACCTGGATCGACCGGGCAGCGACGATGGGCGCCCCTCATATCCGCTTCTTTGCGGGAACGGCCGCGGGGCTGGCTGCGGCGGAGCGGTTCGCGGGCAGCGTCGCGGCAACGCGAGAGTGCGCCGAATACGCCGCGGACCGCGGCGTGATGATCGGTATCGAGAACCACGGCGGGATCACGCCGGCGACGCTGCTACGGTTCCTGGACGAAGTCGATCATCCCTGGGTCGGGATCAACCTCGACACCGGCAATTTCTACTCGGACGACCCCTACGCCGACCTCGCCGCCTGCGTCGATCGCGCGATCCACGTGCAGTGGAAAGCGAACGTGCGTGACGCGGACCGGCAGAAATCGCCTGCCGATTATGGTCGGCTCGCCGACATCCTCCGCGCCGCCGACTACGCCGGCTTCATCGCGCTCGAATACGAAGAAGGCGACGATCCCTACGCGGCGACCGCCGAGCACCTGGCCCGGATCCGCGAAGCGATCGGCTAGCAGGGCAGGGCGACTCTTTGTGGGCGGATCGCCGCCCGGACCGAGGTGCATGGATTAAACCCCATGACAAGGGGCAGGTACTCGTTTTTGAAAAAAAAGTTTTTGCAATCCCGTCACCAGCGCGTTAGATTCCACGCTTTCCAACCCTAAGGGGCTCCTTTCCCTCATCCGGGACGCCTAACGGGAAGGAACACGCTTTTCTTTTTCTTTCCCAAGCGATGCCTTTCTGCACCGCGACGTTGTGACGCAGTGTCACGAGGCGGGGGGCATCAGGAGGCGAACATGTCTTGTCTAGTGCGCAGCCGATCACGCGGTCGGTCCGGGTTTACGCTGGTGGAATTGTTGGTGGTGATCGCCATCATCGGGGTCCTTGTCGGCCTGCTGTTGCCGGCGGTGCAATCGGCGCGGGAAGCCGCCCGCCGGATGCAGTGCAGCAATAACTTAAAGCAGCTGGCGCTGGCCCAGCACACCTACCACGACGTCTACCAAAGTTTCGCGACCGGGCACGTCCGCCCGCCGGAATCACAGATCCCCTGGAACCAGCTGCACGGGGTCGAATCGTGGGGCTGGGGAGCGTTGATCCTGCCGCAGATCGAGCAAGGGAACTTGCACGAACAGCTGGGCGTGACCAAGTATTCGCTGCGGGACGTCCTCGCCGGGTTGAATCCGAATCTTCCCGACCCGCTGCAGGCCGAGGCCCTGCAGACACCGCTGGCTGCCTTTGTTTGCCCCAGCGACTCCAACGATGGCCTGATCCATCGCAACCGACACTTCAACGGCGGCAAAGGAACCAACGCCGCCGGGCTGGGGAACTTCCGTCCCTCGATCTCCAATTACGTGGGCAACCGCGGGACGCGGAACTTCGTGCAGCGGACCCGCGATCCGCAGGGGATTTTCCACTACCTGGAAATCGGCTTTCGCGACGTGCTCGATGGGACGAGCAATACCTTCATGATCGGCGAACGCGACGACAAGTACTGCCGCTCGGGAACCTGGGTGGGGATTCGTAACCCGCGGGGAAGTTACGCGCGGGGGATCTGGTACGTCGTCGGGGACGCCAGGATGCCTTTGAACAATCCCGACCCGCCGTTCCGCTGGAACAACAAGAACCATGGCTGTGGGGAAGGTTTCAGCAGCCTGCACAGCGGCGGCGCCCAGTTCGCCTTCTGCGACGGCTCGGTCCGTTTCATCAGCGACACGATCGAGTACAACGAACCGGGAGCCCATAACGACAGCCCCCCGGCGACGATCGGGGTCTACCAGAAGCTGGCGCATCGTTACGACGGCTGGGTGCTGGACGATTTTTAGCGGACGAGCCGCTTGCCGCTTAGAACCTATCCGGAAACCAGCCAACTCGCCGCGCAGCGGCTCCTTTCGTTCCCTCTCGCCCCGCGCAGCCGGGAAGAGAGGTAGGGTGAGGCGGTTTCCGGAGAGGCACTAAGACGGTCGCCGTGCGCTCTCCCGACGCGGGCGGGGGCGAACGACCCGGCTACGCCGTCTCTTTTCTGCCGAGGGAGCAGGAAGAGACGGTGGGCGGCAACGTCGCCAACCGAGGCGGTACTCAAAAAAAGAAAAGATTCAAGATTTTTCTTGTCGCCTTCTCGAGAATCCGATAGGGTGACCTCTGCTCACCCTTCAAGGGGGCTCATCACCACGCTTTGAGCTTCCAACGGGAAGCTTCGCCACATTCTTTTCTTTTCTTTTCACGATGGCGATTTGGGACGCAGCGAAAGCGGTTCCCGGTACGGCCTCACGTCGTATGCGGGACAGGCGTGCCGATCGCTCGGAGGCGACCATGTCCACTCGAAATCCAGTGCGTCCCAGGACGGGCTTTACGCTCGTCGAGCTCCTGGTGGTGATCGCCATCATCGGCGTCCTCGTCGGGCTGTTGCTGCCGGCCGTCCAAGCGGCCCGCGAAGCCGCCCGCCGGATGCAGTGTAGCAACAACTTGAAACAGTTGTCGCTCGCTCAGCACACCTACCACGATACCTACCAGAGTTTCGCGACGGGCCACGTCCGGCCTTCGAATTTTGCCACGAACAATACGGTTTGGGGCAACATGCGCAACCAGGAGGAATGGGGCTGGGGTGCCTTGATCCTGCCGCAGATCGAGCAAGGGAATCTGCACGAGCTGCTAGGCGTAACCAAGTACTCGCTCCGCGACGTGTTGGCGGGATTGAACCCGAATCTCCCTCATCCCGCGCAAGGCGAAGCGTTGCAGACGCCGCTCGCCGCCTTTGTCTGCCCCAGCGATTCGAACGATGGGCTGATCCACCGCCAAAAACATTTTGGTGGCGGCAAAGGGACCAGCGCGGCCGGACTGGGGAACTTCCGCCCCTCGATTTCCAACTACGTGGGGAATCGGGGAACCCGCAACAACCACCAGCGAACACGAGACGCTCAAGGCATTTTTCATTATCGGGAAGTGCGTTTCCGTGATGTCCTGGACGGCACCAGCAATACCTTCATGATCGGCGAACGGGATGACAAGTTTTGCCGCTCGGGAACCTGGATCGGGATCCGCAACCCTCGCGGTAACGGCTCACGCGGCTTTTACTACGTGGTGGGCAACGCCCGCATCCCGATCAATCAGCCGACCCCGCCGTTGGGTCCCTTTGGCTGGAGGAACAAGAACAACGGCTGCGGGGAAGGCTTTAGCAGCCTCCACGCCGGCGGAGCCCAATTCGCCTTCTGCGACGGCTCGGTCCGGTTCATCACCGATTCGATCGAATACAACGAGGGCGGCGCCCACAACGACAGCCCCCCGGCGTCGATCGGCGTCTACCAGAAACTGGCGCACCGTTACGACGGCTTCGTGATCGGCGACTACTGATCGCCCTCGGCGGGCTGCCAGCGTTGCGGTTACCCTGCGATAGCCCTCCATCCTGCGACACCCTCCCGGGGGCTGATTGTTATACACATCTCTGATGAGGCTGTTTTTTGGTCCCCTCTCCCCCGAAAAGGCGGCGCT
>CAYNVI010000229.1:0-7462 GCA_964400585.1 uncultured Pirellulaceae bacterium
GCCCTCGCCCAAGTCGAAGCCGGCGAAGACCTCTCTGTCGCCCAAACCAGCGGGCTGATCGACAGCATGCTGCGGGGCGAAGCCGACGATCGAGCGATTGCCGATCTGTTGCTCGGGCTCCGCAACAAAGGGGAAGCGGTCTCGGAACTGGTCGGCGCCGCCCAGGCGATGCGGCAACACATGACGCCGATCCCGCATGACGCCCCGGTTCTGCTCGACACCTGCGGCACCGGCGGCAGCGGCTCCGGCACGTTCAACATCAGCACCGCGACCGCCTTGGTCGTCGCCGCCGCCGGCGTCCCGGTCGCCAAACATGGCAATCGCCGCGCAACCAGCAAATCGGGGTCGGCCGACGTCCTCTCCGAGCTGGGGGTAGCGATCGAATCGGACGTCGCCGCGGTGCAACGGAGCCTCCGCGAAGTCGGCCTCTGCTTTTGCTTCGCCCCCCGCCTGCACCCGGCGATGCGGCACGTGGTCGAAGTTCGCCGAAAACTGGGCGTCCCCACCCTGTTCAACTTGCTGGGTCCGCTCTGCAATCCTGCCGGAGCCACCCACCAGTTACTCGGAACCGGGACCGCCCAGGTCCAGGAGAAAATCGCGGCCGCCCTGGCCCAACTGGGGACGACACGGTCCGCCGTCGTGCATGCCTGTGACGGGCAGGACGAGGTCACGATCAGCGGGACGACCGAGGTGATCGAAGTCCGCGGGCATCATCTCCAGCGGCACCGCTGGGCACCCCGCGACTTTGGCTTGGAGGCCGGCGAAGTCGCAGCGATGCAGGCCGAGAACCCAGCGGCCAGCGCAGCGATCATCCGCCAGGTACTCGCGGGACAAGACGGGCCCTGTCGCCACATTGTCGTGGCCAATGCAGCCGCCGCCCTCTGGTTGGTCGAACGCAGCGACGATTTGCAAGCTGCCGTCGACATCGTCTCCGCTGCGATCGACAGCGGGGCCGCGGCAGAGAAGCTGCAACAGTTGGTCGATTTCTCGTAAGTGCTCGACACGTTGTGCCCGCCAGCTCCTTACTTGCCCGCACTCGGCAAGCGATCGAGCAGCCGGCCGGGACTGCCCATCGCGTGGTAACCCCCATCGACATGCAGGATTTCGCCGCTGATACCCTGGCTGTTCGGATGCAGCAGGAACGCCCCGGTGTGGCCCACCTCTTCGTGCGTCACGTTGCGGCCCAGCGGCGCCATGTGCTCATACAGGCTCAGCATTTCATCGACCCCGGCCGCGCGGCCAGCAAGCGTCCGCATCGGACCGGCCGAAACCGCGTTGACACGAACCCCCTGTGGCCCCATGTCATGGGCCAAGTACCGGACCGTCGCCTCCAAAGCCGCTTTGCAGATCCCCATCACGTTGTAGCCGGGGACACACTTTTCGCCGCCAAAATAGGTCATTGTCGCGATCCCGGCCCCCGGGTTCAGGATGTCCTTGGCCGCCGCCGTGGCGGCGATCAGCGTGTAGACGCTCACATCCATCGCCAATTGAAAGCCCTTCCGACTGGTATAGACCGTGTCGCGTCCCAGGTCGTCCCGGTCGGCGAAGGCGATCGAATGGAGCAGGAAGTCGATCTTGCCAAACGCCTGTTCGGTTTCGGCCATCACGCCGCGGATCTGGTCGTCGTCCTGGGCGTCCAGCGGGATCAAAAATTTCGCCTGCTCGTATTTGTCGGTCAGCTGCGAAACCCGTCGGCGATTGCGTTGCCGTGCGTCATCCGGGCGATCGGGCAGGTGCGTAAATCCACACTCGCCCCCCTGCTCCATGATCGTTTTGGCGATCGCCCAGGCGATCGAATGATCGTTGGCCACTCCTAGGATCAACCCTTTCTTCCCCGTAAAGTCCATGACTCGCTCTCTCTCGACGCGGTTTACAGATTCAGGCGGGCGAAACCCAATCGCCACTCGCCGCGATTGGTCGGAGGATTCCGCGGCCAACCGCTCGGCGGTTAAGATAACGCGGCACCGCGGGTAGCGCCTATTTGGGGCGGCCCCGAGGCAGCCCACTTTCCGCTCGCGGCCGACCTCAGGAACAGGAATCCGCCATGGACGCCCCCAACCCGTTTGCTTCGCTCGTCGGGCATCCGCTGGCGGCCGAACTCGCCCTCCCGTTGCTCGGCCGGCTCGCCCAGCCTGAGATCACGGCCCCGGCGATCGCCCACGAGCTGCTCGAGCAGCTCCTCCGGAACACCAGTGCACGGGCCGCCGGCACGGTCATCCAGCAAGGCCGCCGCTGGGAACGGCAATGGTGGGTCGGCCCCGAATCCGCCCTGCCCGAAAGCTTGGTCGCCGAGGCCCTCGACGAGGGGACGAGCCGCCTCGTCGATGACTGGGCCGCAGCCCCCCTGGCAGGCAACCCCCGGCAACCGGCGGCGGTTCTCCTGGACGGCGTTGACCGGGAACTCGAACACCCTGCCGAAACGGCCGCGATGCTCGGCCAGCTGCTGGGACTGGTCACCACGATCGCCACCTCGCTGCAGCAAACCCGCACGCGCTGCCAACGCTGGGAAACGATCTTGGAGATCTCCGCCGCCTGGCACCAGCAAGACGACCCGGAAGCCCTCCTGCGGCAGATCGCCGACGCCGCCACGGATCTCCTGGGGGTCGAACGGGCCAGCATCTTCCTCTGGGATCGCTCCCGCAAAAAACTGATCGGTAAGCCCGCCCTGGGCGTCGACGATCATCCTTTAGAGGTCGACGACGCGGCGGGAATCGTGGGCAACGTCCTGCACCATGGCCAACCGCGACGGTGGCAGATGCGCGACGATGAGGAAGTCGAAGTCAACCGCGCCGTCGACCGGGAACTCAATTTTGTCACCCGTTCGCTCCTGGCCGTCCCGCTCGATCTCCGCAACGGCAAGCGGGCCGGTGTGTTCGAAGTGATCAACAAGCGAGACGGCGCCTTTTCCGACGAAGATGTCAGCACGCTGCAACAGCTCGCCCGCCACGCCTCCGAAGCCCTCCGCAATTCGCAGGATCGCGAAGCGCTGCTGAAGCATCGCGAGCGACTGGTCCGCGACGCCGCCCAGGAGGTCCCGATCGTCGGCGAGGCCCCGCCGATCCAACGGCTCCGTGAAACCGTGGCACGCGTCGCCGCCACCGAGTTGGCGGTGCTGATCCTGGGGGAAAACGGCACGGGAAAGGAAGTGCTTGCCCGCAACATCCATTTTCAAAGCCCCCGTCGGCATGAGCCCTTCGTCGCGGTCAACTGTGCAGCGCTCGTCGAATCGCTCCTCGAAAGTGAGCTCTTCGGCCACGAAAAAGGGGCCTTCACCGACGCCCATCAAGCCCGCCCCGGGAAGTTCGAATCGGCCCACGGCGGTACCCTCTTCCTCGATGAAGTGGGCGACATGAGCCCCGGCGGGCAGGCCAAGCTGCTGCGGGTCTTGGAAGAAAAAGTCGTCGTCCGCGTGGGCGGCTCAACCCCCATCCCGGTCGATGTCCGCGTCCTCGCCGCAACCAATCAACCGCTGGCCGAACTGATCGCCCAAAAAAAATTCCGGGAAGACCTCTTCTTCCGGCTCAATGTGGTCTCCCTGGAAATACCGCCCCTGCGGGAACGGGGCGACGATATCCTCCGGCTCGCCGAACATTTCCTGACGCAGTTTGCCCAACAGGTCGGTCGTCAGCCTCCGCAGCTCACCCCGGCGGCCCGCCAGGCGCTGCGCACCCACCCCTGGCCCGGTAACATCCGCGAACTTCGCAATTCGATCGAACGGGTCAGTTACCTCTGCCCCAGCAACGAACTGCAGCCCGACGACCTTGCCTTGGCCACGACCGGCTTGCCATCTACCGGCTCGGCGGCCGGCGGCGGGCCCGCCGCGAGCGGCGAACTCGAACTCCGCGAGGACGGGGCAATCGTTCCCCTCAACGAAGCGACCCGCCGCTTCCAGGTGTCGCAAATCCGTCAAGCGATCGCGGCTTGCCAAGGGAACATGACCGATGCGGCGGCCCGTCTAGGACTCCACCGCTCGAACCTCTACCGCAAAATGCGTCAAATCGGCATGGATCCTACCGAAGCGACCGAGCCGCCGGAGGCTCCCCCAAAAAACCTTGCGCCGGGCCGGCAGCGCGGTCGATAGGACCGTTGCACCTGGGGAATAATTCACTACAATTCGCAGGAGTGAAGGCCCCTGTGCCTTTCCAATGCGCCTATAGCTCAGTTGGTAGAGCAACGGACTCTTAATCCGTGGGTCGAAGGTTCGAGTCCTTCTGGGCGTACTGCTTTAAGTCCTTGCCGGCACCTCTCTTAGGTAACCTGCCAGCGTCCGGCAGGGCGGCCTTTCCCGCAAGGCCAAGACGGTACATTCCGTTTTGGGGAAAGGAACCCGCGGATGCCGCGCCTCACCAATGCCGTCGCCAAGTACCGGCAGCCCAAAGGTCTCCGGCCCGGCGGTCGTCACGCTCGATGGTGGCGATCACGAAAGTCGCTGACGGCAGCTTCAAAACGCCAAAGCCGGCAAAAGCGAAGCTCACGGCAGGCAGTAGGCCGGCATCATCGCCAGCTCAGAAACGATCGCTGCCTTGAAGGCCGCTGAAGTCTTGGCAGGAAAGACGTTTTTTGAGCTCGACGGCGTTACCGACGTCTGGCGGCAACGCCCATCCGGTCCACACGTTCACTTTTGGACGGACGCGCAGGGAGCAACGGCCAACGCTCTGCGGCTCACGAAGCAAGATCAGCAATGAAGCTTGTGGAAGCGGGTTAGCACAGGCAGACTGAACCACGGCCTGATGGCGATTCTCAATGACCCAGCGCAGGAAGCCTATGAGCTTCGGATGGCAAACCGGCTATGGGGGCAGACCGGCTACGGCTTTCTACCGAAATATGAGGCTGTGACTCGCCAGGACTACGAAACCGAACTTGCCCAAGTCGATTTTAGCAACGAGCCGGAGCAGGTACGTGGAGAAATCAACGCGTGGGTCCAGAAACCGCGACTCGTAAATCGGTGCGATGGCTTCGCTGACCCTGTAGATGATCTCCTGCAGCATCCCGCGGCTGAGCCGCAGGTCGTAGACAGCAGCGATCCCCGGTAGGTTGCGACCGATTGAGCGAAGCCAACTCTCCATAACCCAGGCGGCGCGAGACAGGGAGACGGCCCAGAGTGCGGGCCAGAAATGCGGATGGGTAAAGCCGCCCGCCGGGAGCCACCAAAGCGACCGTCGCGAACTGGTCGGGCTCGCGCGACGCGCACAACAGCCCGCCAATCGGCGGCCCGACCTCAACACCGCGGCGAGCAGCCTCGGGCAAACGTGAAGTCAGCGGAAAACGCCTAATCCGCGATCCGAATCACCACTTTGCCAAAATGCTCACCCGATTTGAGATAGCGGTAGGCGTCCAAGGCCTCGGCGAAATCAAAGACGCGATCGACAATCGGCTCGAGTTTATTGGCAGCGATCGCACGGTTCATGTCTTCAAACATGGCGCGGCTGCCGACGTAGATGCCCTGCACGGTGATCCGGTTGAACAAGGCGAGCATCGGGCTGACCGCGCCCTCGGCACCAGTGAGCACGCCGATCAGGGAAACCCGGCCGCTGACGCGGGCGCACGCCAAGGACTTCGCCAACGTCCCCGGCCCCCCCAGCTCCACCACGTTGTCCGCGCCGCGGCCAGCGGTCAGCTCGCTAACCGCCGCCTCCCAAGCGGGCGTCGTCCGGTAGTTGATCGTCTCGTCCGCCCCTAACTGCCGCGTCCGAGACAGCTTGTCGTCGCTGCTAGAGGTGATGATCACGTTCGCTCCGTGCAATTTGGCAAACTGCAGGGCGAACAATGAGACGCCGCCCGTCCCCAGCGTCAGAATTGTGTCGCCCGCTTGAATCCGCCCCAGCGTGACCAAGGCCTGCCAGGCAGTCACAGCAGCACACGGCAACGTGGCGGCCTGCTCGAAGCTCAGATGCCGCGGGATCGGCAGCAAAGCCCGCTCGCTGAAGACGACCTGTTCGGCCAGCACCCCGTCGATCCCTCCACCCCGGGCGGTGTTCATTTGCGCTTCGTTGACCTCGCCGGCCTCCCAGTCTTCGAAAAAGCAATTGATCACCCGGTCGCCGGGCTGGAACCGCGTCACCCCCTCGCCAATCGCCAACACTTCGCCCGCCCCATCCGACAGCGGGATGACCGGGCAACGGTCGTTCCGCGGATAACCGCCACGAGTGATCATCAGGTCGCGAAAATTGAGGCTGGCCGCACGCATTCGCACGACGACCTCGCCGGCACCCGGCTCCGGCTCCGCCATCTCGACCTGCTGAATCGCATCGATCCCACCGTCGGTTTGCACCTGATAAGCTTTCATTGTTCGTACCGTTGCGTTGCTTGATGCCTGGTCGATGAACCCACTTGGCCTCGAACCCACTCGGCATCGCCTCTCGTACAGGCGATCCATCCCGCGCTCGCATGCCAGGCGATCCATGACGCGCCCGGCCGGCTGCTCGCTCGCCACCAAGTGATCGGGACGCCGAGGAACGCGAGGGGACGCAAATGTGATGCCAGAACAACGGCCTCGGCCCGCTCGGCAGCCGGCGGGTCGTCTGCCCCCAGGGGGCCGCCGCTATCGCCCGCAGCCTCGGCGATCGCGGCCGAACGGGCGGATCAGGCGGCGGCAGGCCCGGACCCTCCCAGTCGAAAACCCGGCTACCACCGCTCACTTCTTCTCTGCGGACTTTTTTGCATCCCCAGCCGCAACAACGCGAACCTTGTCCATTTCCGCTGGCGACAAGACCATAGCCTTCGTGATCGGCGTCACGATCCGCGGAAAGCCGCGGACTTCGCCATCAGCGATCACCGCCACAGTACGGCCGACATGCTCGACGGTGAACCGGAACAACCTCCGAGCCCCCGGATCGGTTAGCGTGACCAGCGTAACCGCCTGCGAAGCGTCCTCCCCGCGGTCTTCCAACCCAGCGATTTCCTTCTCCGAAATGTCGTTCGCCGTGTGCAACACGAGCACTTCGCTGCGCTTCAAGATCTCTCGCGTCACGGCATTCGATGTATTGCGACCAGCAACCGCGAGCGCCTCGCCAACGGGTACCCATTCGGCACGCACCTGCTCGTCCACTCTGACGAAACGCCCGCTCGCCTCCTTTGCAACCCCGACAATCGTGGCGTCGGCCTCCTCGCTCGCCAGGAGGCGAAACGCGACCGATTCGCCAGGCTCAATCAGCCCAGCCTGCGATCCGCACCCGCACGACACCCCAAGCAACAACAGGGCAGAGAGGAAAGACAAAACCTGCAAGGGAATCCAGTTTCCAGGTGGAACGGTAGCGTCCACGCCGCCGCCGCAGGGGACTTTGGTTTCAGGACCGGCGTCGTCCTCCGCTCGCGCGCAACGTCGTCGTCCTCCCCTCGCGTAGTGCTGGGACGCCTCGAGGCTCTGTCCGAAAACCAAAAAAACTGGTCGTGTAGCGACTCCGCTAGGTCCCTTCTCCCCCGCCGCGCAGCGAATCGCGGGGGAGAAGGAAAGGATGAGGGG
>CAYNVI010000230.1:0-7456 GCA_964400585.1 uncultured Pirellulaceae bacterium
ATGAAAGACTGCAAAGTTCTGGTCGCCGGTGGCGGCGGTTTCATCGGCGGGCACCTCGTCCGGCGTCTGTTCGACTGTGGATACAAGCATGTCCGCTCGGTCGACATCAAGCCCCTGGAGCAGTGGTACCAGGTCGATCCCAGGGCCGAGAATGTGGTGGCGGATCTCACTTTTTGGGAGAATTGCCGCGGCGCGTGCGAGGAGGTCGGCGAGGTCTACAACCTTGCTTGCGACATGGGAGGCATGGGCTTTATCGAAAACAACAAAGCCCTCTGCATGCTTTCGGTCTTGATCAATACCCATCTGCTGATGGCTGCTCGGGATGCGGATGCGGACCGGTATTTCTATGCCAGTAGTGCCTGTGTCTATAACGCGGACAAGCAACAATCCCCCGACGTGACGCCGCTAGCGGAATCCGATGCCTATCCGGCGATGCCAGAGGATGGCTACGGCTGGGAAAAGCTTTTTTCCGAACGGATGTGTCGACACTTCCAGGAAGATTTTGGTCTGACCACCCGCGTTGCCCGGTTCCACAATGTCTACGGGCCTCTGGGGACGTGGCAAGGGGGACGCGAGAAAGCGCCCGCCGCGATTTGCCGAAAGGTGATTGCCGCCGCGGCTAGCGGAGACCTGAACATCGAAATCTGGGGCGACGGCAAGCAGACACGCAGTTTTACTTACATCGACGATTGCCTGCACGGCATCGAGTTGATCATGCGGAGCGATGTCGCCGAACCTCTGAATCTCGGGTCGAGCGAGTTGACGACGATCAACGGTCTGGTCGATACCGTCGAAGCGATCGCCGGCATCCAGCTGCAGCGTCACTATAATCTGGAGGCTCCCAAAGGGGTCAATGGACGCAACAGTGACAATACGATGATCCAATCGACGCTCGGCTGGGCTCCGGGGACCCGGTTGGCCGACGGGATGGAAAAGACCTATCGCTGGATCGCACAGGAGTACCGTCAGCAGGAAGCGAACGTGATCTCCTCTTCGGTCCCGGCAACCTAGGGCGGGCTGATGGGCAAGCAAGCACCCCGGGTCTCGATCGGACTGCCGGTTTACAACGGCGAGAATTATCTCGGCGAGGCGCTCGACAGCCTGCTGAGGCAGTCTTTTCGGGATTTTGAACTGATCATCTCCGATAATGCATCGGAGGATAACACCCAAGAAATTTGCCAACGCTACGCTGCCGCGGACTCCAGGATCCGCTATGAACGGCTGGAAGAAAACGTGGGGGCGATCCCCAATTTCAATCGTCTCTTCGCGCTGAGGCGTGGCGAGTATTTCAAGTGGGCCGCGCATGACGATGTTTGCCAGCCGACGTTCCTGCAACGCTGCGTCGACATGCTCGACGCTCATCCCGAAGTGATTTGGTGCCACAGCACGTCGGACATGATCGACGCCGACGGTCGATCGTGGATCGATCAGATTCCCGAGGATGCGGAGCCGATCGAGCGGCGAGCCGACGGAACGCTGTGGTGGAAGGGCTTGCCGCGTGCGGATTTCAACGCGGAACAACCGCACAGGCGGTACGCGGGCGTGCTGCTCGGAACCAACTGGTGCGTCGACTTCTATGGGCTGATCCGAGCCTCTGCGCTCCGCCGAACGGAGTTGCTTGCGCCCATCTACGGCTCTGAGAAGGTTTTGGTCGGGCAGCTTGCCTTGCAAGGGAAATACAGGCAAGTCCCGGAATGCTTGTTCGCCCAGCGGATCCACGCCGAGGCCTCCAGCAGCCTCGATGGGGCGGGGGCGGAACAGTTATTCGTGGCGCAGCGCTCGCGGAATTCCTTCCTCCGAACGCGGTGGTTGTTGCTCTCCGCCCACTGTCACGCGATCCGGACGAGTGATTTGAGCCGCTGGGAACGGATGAAAGCTTACAGCGTTGTGTTGCGGTACGTGATGCAGACTGGCAAGTGGGGTCAGATCACCCGCAAACTGGTGCAAGGTGGTGGCGTCGGGGGAGACGGACGGCGGATGTTGGAAGCACGGCGGCCCCGCAGGGGACGGGTGAAAGTGGAGCATTGACCAGGAATCCGCCCCTCCAAGCGATCGATGCGGTGGCAGCCGATGGAAAGCGAGCTTCGAGGAAACCGCGTCGACCGGTACAAACGGGCGGCGTCAGCCAAGAAAAAAACCGCTTTTGCCGTCCTGACGCGGAGATGGGCGGCCGTGCGAGAAGAATTGTGACTTACCTTTCAACCGGCAGGCCCGCGGTCGGAACGCGGATCTCAGTCCCTCTTGCGACCCAGTAAAATCAATATGAATTTCCACTCGGACAATGCGTTTCAAGGGAAACGCGTCTTTTTGACCGGCCATACCGGTTTCAAGGGTTCGTGGCTGGCGCTTTGGCTGCAGCGTCTGGGGGCGGAAGTCACCGGATATTCCCTCGAACCACCGACCGAGCCCAGTCACTTTGCGGTCGCCGACGTCCGCGGCAGTTTGATCCGGCACTACGAAGCCGATATCCGCGATGCCGCCACGCTGGAAGCCGCCATCCGCGAAGCCGATCCGGATCTCGTCATGCACCTTGCCGCCCAGAGTGTGGTCCGCACCGGTTATGAGCTTCCTCGGGAGACATTTGATATTAACGTCATGGGGACGATCGGGGTCCTCGACGCGATCCGACAGCTGGAGAAGCCGTGCGTCGCCCTGATGATCACCAGCGACAAGTGCTATGAGAACCTAGAGCAGGTTTGGGGCTACCGCGAAGAGGACGCATTGGGGGAACACGAGCCCTACGGGGCCAGCAAAGGGGCGGCCGAAATCGCGATCCGAAGTTATCGTCACTCGTTCTTCCCCGTCGACCGCCTGGATCAGCACGGGGTGCGTTTAGCGAGCGCCCGCGCAGGGAACGTGATTGGGGGGGGAGACTGGACGAAGGATGCCTTGGTGGTTGACCTGGTTCGCTCTCTGGTGCGACGTCAGCCGGTACGGGTCCGCAACCCTCGGGCAGTGCGGCCCTGGCAGCACGTCCTGCAGTGCTTGAGCGGCTACTTAACGATTGCCGCTCGCTTGCTCGGCGATGATGCGGCTTCTTACTGCTCGGCCTGGAACATTGGCCCCTTGCCGGGCAATGAGCTGCGGGTTCAAGAGGTGGTCGATCACTTCCTCGAGTGTTGGGGAGAAGGCTCATCCGTCGACGCCTCCGATCCTGGCCAACCGCCCGAAGCCCACACGTTGCGACTCTGTATCGACAAAGCGATGGGGGAATTGGGTTGGCATCCCCATTGGTCGGTTTATGAAACGCTGGAGCGGACTGCCGACTGGTATCGCGCTTTCATGGATCACCCCGCCACGATCCGGCAGGTAAGCCTGGAGCAGATCGAAGCCTACGAGCGGGCGATGGGGATGCCTCTTCGCCCGACGTCCGTCGTCGCCGTACCTCATTGATCGGATGGCCCTGTCTGATCGCAGGCGAAAAGCCTGGACGGATATTTTGTTCGCGGGAGAGAACAGTTGGATGAGCGGTGCCGATGTTTGGGTCTCTAAAAGGAAGCTAGTCGATGGCCTCTTCCCGCGATGAAAACACCGGCGAGGAAATGCATCGCTGGGTGCGGCGGCTGTTTCCGCTGCATCGTTCGTTGACGGGCGATGGCGTCCGTCAAACGTTTTCCGCATTGCAGGAGATCGTCCCCTGGGAGATCCACGAGGTCCCTTCGGGCACGGAAGTCCTCGACTGGCAGGTCCCTCAGGAATGGGAGATTGCGGATGCCTACATCGCGGATGTCGAGACGGGGCGACGGCTGGTGGATTACGCCGATTCGAACCTGCACGTCCTCAATTACAGCCAGCCGATCGACGCGGTCCTGACAGGGCAAGCGCTGGCGGGACATCTCTTTAGCAATCCCGACCAGCCTGATTGGATCCCTTATCGGACCAGCTACTTCCGCGAGCAGTGGGGGTTCTGTGTCAGCGAGCATCAAAAACAGCGGCTGATCGCCGAACCGCAGCGACGATTTCGAGTCGTGATCGATAGCCGGTTTTTTCCGGGGTCGCTTTCGTATGCGGAAACGGTGCTGCCTGGAAGGACGCAAGATTCGGTGTTGCTTTATGCGCATACCTGCCATCCCTCGCTTGCCAACGACAATCTTTCCGGAATCATCGTGGCTACGTTCCTCGCCAAGATGCTGCGCACGAGGTCGCTGAGATACGAATACCGGATTGTGCTGGCGCCCGCCACGATTGGGGCGATCACCTGGTTGAGCCGTAACCAGGAGGTTTGCAGCCGGATCAAGGCGGGGCTCGTGTTGACCCTCTTGGGCGACCCGCAACCGTTTACGTATAAACGTTCCCAGCAAGAATCAGCCCTCGTCGATCGGGTCGCCGAGCATTTGTTGGGGCAGCCAGAATGGGAGGGGGGCACGCGTCGGTTTACGCCCACGGGGTACGACGAGCGGCAATTCTGCTCGCCGGGATTCGACCTGCCGCTGGGCTGCTTGATGCGCTCGCCTCACGCAGAATTCCCCGAATACCACACCTCGGCGGACAACCTGGACCTGGTGCAGCCGGCGCCGCTGGCCGAGTCGCTGCGAATGGTGCTAGCGATGATCGACGTGCTCGAGGGGAATCGCTTTCCCCGCAGTCTCTATCCGTATGGCGAGCCGCAGTTAGGACGCTACGGGATCTACCGCGCGTATGGGGAGGCGGATGACCGGGGACGCTTGCAAGAGGCGGCGATGTGGATTCTGAATCAAGCGACCGGCGGGCGGGATCTGTTGGCCATTGCCGAGCGTGCGAGTCTCCCCTTTTCTGTCATCGCTCGCGCTGCCGAGCTCTTGGCCCAGCACCAACTGATCACGTTGCACGACGAAGCCGTCGCAGGGCCCCCCCTTTGCTCTGCCCGGCCGCCCCACCGGACCGGACCCTCGGCGGGAAGGGCGGGCGATTGTGTCGGTCGGGGAGATTGAGGGGCGATACGACCGTCAAAGGCCGCGCGGCCGGCTGCCCATCCGGGGGGAGATGGGGGTTCTTTGCCATCGAGAATGTCTGCCGGGAAAGTTGAATTAGTGTAGGGGGGAGGACCGCTGGTGGCGTCGCTGTAGGTTTCCCCTCGAACGACGCGAGGGCACCGCGGATGTTGACCCTGGGTCGCAAACTTTTTTGCGTTGGAGACCGAGACCGTGACCGTACAACTGATGCCCGAAATCAAACCCTCCGCCAAAATGAGCCCCGACCAACGGGGATGTCGGTTCTGCGGGCAACCGCTGGAACACCTCGTGGTGGACCTTGGCATGTCCCCGCTTTGCCAAAGTCAGGTCGAACGGGAAGACCTGAACAAGCCGGAGCTGTTCTACCCGTTGCGAGCGTACGTCTGCGACAGATGTTGGCTCGTTCAGGTGCATGAGCATGTTGGCGGAGACGACATTTTCAGTCACTACGCCTACTTCTCTTCGTACTCCGATTCGTGGTTGCGTCACGCTGCCGAATACGTCGAGATGATCACCGAGCGTTTGCAGTTGAACGCCGATTCCCACGTCGTCGAACTTGCCAGCAACGACGGATACCTCCTGAAGCACTTTGTCGCGAAACAGATCCCCTGCCTCGGGGTGGAACCGGCCGGGAATGTCGCCCAAGTTGCGAAGGAACAAGGGATCCCGGTCGAGGTCAGCTTTTTCGGAGTCGAAACGGCGAAACGGTTGGCCGCGGAAGGGAAGCGGGCCGATTTGATGTTGGCCAATAACTGTCTGGCACATGTGCCAGATCTCAACGATTTTGTCGGCGGCATGAAGCTGTTGTTGGCCTCCGGCGGGGTGCTGACCGTCGAGTACCCGCATCTGTTGAACATCATCGAACAGAACCAGTTCGATACGATCTATCAGGAACACTACTGCTACCATTCGCTGCTCACCCTGGAAAAGGTATTCGCCCATCACGGCATGAAAATCTTCGACGTGGAGGAGATCCCCACGCACGGAGGATCGCTGCGAATCTACGTGGGCCATCAGGAGGATGCTGCCAAGCCGGTGACCGCCGCGGTCGTCGAAATGCGCCAGCGAGAAATCGATCGGGGGCTGACCGATCTGGCGACCTTCGAAGCGTTCGCCGAACGCGTCAAAGAGACCAAGTGGAAGTTGCTGGAGTTCCTGATCGAGGCCCGTCGCCAAGGCAAGCGGGTCGTCGGCTATGGGGCGCCGGGTAAGGGCAACACGATGCTCAATTACTGCGGCATCCGCGAGGACCTGTTGGATTTCACGGTCGATCGGAATCCGTTCAAACAGAACAGCTACCTGGTCGGCTCCCGGATTCCGGTCTACCCGCCGGAAGCGATCGATCAGATGAAGCCCGATTACGTGCTGATCCTGCCATGGAACCTGCGGGACGAAATCGTCAACCAATTGAGTCACATTCGTCGCTGGGGTGGCCAGTTTGTGGTCGCCATCCCGGAATTGGAAATCTGTTGAACCCGGTGACTCGACGCGTCGCCGGCTGGACGGTCTTGGTTTTGGCTCGCGGAGCACTCAAAGATGGTTTGCCTCTTTGTCTTCCGAAAGGTTTTCAGGCATGAAAGTGGTCTTGTTCTGCGGTGGCTACGGGATGCGCCTCCGCGAATTTTCCGAATCGATCCCCAAGCCGATGGTGACCATCGGCTACCGGCCGATCCTGTGGCACGTGATGAAATACTATGCGCACTATGGGCATACGGATTTCGTGCTTTGTCTCGGCTGGAAAGCGAATGTCATCAAGGATTATTTTCTCAATTATGACGAATGTGTTTCCAACGACTTTGTGCTCAGCGGGGGCGGCCAAAAAATACGGTTGCTCAATAGCGACATCCAGGATTGGAACATCACGTTTGTCGATACGGGCGTATCGACCTGCATCGGTCAACGGTTGAAAGCGGTTCAGCCGCACTTGCAGGGGGAGGAAACGTTCTTGGCCAACTACACCGACGGCTTGTCGTCGGTCGACTTACCGGAGCTGATCGATTTCCACCACCGCAACGAGGCGGCCGGGACGTTTGTGGCGGTACGGCCTTCGCAAACGTTCCACTCGGTTTCGATCGATGAAGCGGGGGCGGTGCGGCAGATTGAAGAGATCGGCAAGACCGATACCTGGATGAACGGGGGCTATTTCGTCTTTTCCCAGAAGGTCTTCGATTATCTACACGAAGGCGAAGAATTGGTCGACGCACCGTTCCAGCGGATGATTGCCGACGGGAATCTGCATTCATTGCGGCACCGGGGGTTTTGGGGCTGCATGGATACTTACAAAGAAAAGCAGATGCTCGACGACATGTACGAGCGAGGGGTCACGCCCTGGGCGGTTTGGAAGCGGGGAGCGCAGGTGCCTGCGGCCGCTTCCGGGGCTGTCGCTCCAGAAGCCGTCGGGCCGATCCTCCGCAAGGTTCCTCGCTAGGCAGATAAACGGATGAAACCGCTGGCGACTGCCGAAATCTCGACGCTGCTTTGCCTGGGGGCTCACGCCGACGACATCGAAATCGGCTGTGGCGGCA
>CAYNVI010000231.1:0-7456 GCA_964400585.1 uncultured Pirellulaceae bacterium
GTGATGGTGCTGCTGGCCATGCTGTTGTTTGGCTTGCTGGCGATGGCGGCGCTGGTGATCGATCTCGGTTTCGCCAGATTGGCTCAACGCCAAATGCAATCGGCTGCCGACTCGGCGGCGCTGGAAGGCTTACGGGGGGAAGGATTGGCCGCGAGTTCTTACGGCGATCGCCAAGACGCCGCCGAACAGTTCATCGCTTGGACCTTCGATGACAACTTATCCCCCGCCGATGGAGACAGTGGCCCAGCAGGTGGCGGCGAGGCCTTTGGTGCGGGTCCCATCGTGTCCTTTTCAGGCGGCGTGGGGGATCCCGACCTCCACGCCAGCGAATTGTTAACCGTTGATCCGAACAATCGCGTCTACAAACCGGTTGTGCTCCGCGGAACGGAAACGGCGGGTCGGTTTCAAGTGGAATTACAGCGGGGAACGACGAACGCCGAAGCCGACATTTACTCGCATGGACCAGCGGTGCCCTTTCTGTTTGCACGCGGCTCGCTCGTTAACCGCGAAATGATTGGCAACGGTATGTCCGTGGGAGCGAGATCCATTGCCCAGCCGAGACCAGCGGTGCGTGTAGGCCCCGCTTTGGGAACAATTCCAGGAGTCGTCGCGGTCGCCTATGCGCGCGCGAATTGGGGAGCATCGCCGACCGATCCGGTCAGCATTGTTTCGGATCTTTCTGGAGGGCTATCGATCGGAGAGACCATTGCGGTTGGCGGCACTACCACGCCCCCTGCCGCAGGGTATTGCGTCATCTATGATCCGGCGACCTTCCGGACGGTCGGATTTGGGTTGTTGGGACAGGCTGTTCCCCCGGAGGGCGTCGTGGCGGAGCGGAACGCAACGGCACACTTCGTCGCCGCTAGGGACGCTTTGAACTCGCTCACACCGACCGCACAAAAAGACGTGATTACTGCGAATCGAGCACTCGGACACGCGCTGACTTCTCCGGTACTGGTAAGGAATTAGCCCATGTCGATCACCGCATCCGTTTTGATCCTCAGTCCCGATGGCAAGCTCGGTGAAGAAGCGAAGTTGGCTTTCGATGCGCTCGGCGGCGATGCACCACGCTATCGCTTGATTACCGAGCCGCACCAGTTGTTCGAAGTGATGCGGAATCAATCAATTTCTGTCGTCCTGATCGAGTTCACTGAGAATCCGAAAGAACTGACCGGGCTGGTCAGCAAGATTCGGAAAACTTCGCCGCAGGTGAAGGTGGCGGCAATCATGCGGCCCGAAGGGTTTCCTGATAGCGTCAATGAATCCGCCGTCCTGATCGACGCGATGCGTGCTGGGGTGTGCGATTTCCTGCGTCGGCCGTTGTCGACCGCCGATCTGGCTCGCTTGGTCAATCAAAGGGCCGAGACGGGTGGTGAGTTGGCGCCCTCTCGTTCCAAACCGCTGGGCCGTGTTGTTTCCTTCATCAGCAATAAGGGTGGCGTCGGCAAATCGACATTGGCAGCCAACACGGGGGTCGCAATCGCAAAGCGTGGCAAGCAGAGTGTCTTATTGATCGACGGTTCGATTCAGATGGGAGTCGCTGCAGCCCTGCTCGATCTACAGCCCACCGCCACACTGACCGATCTGGCACGCGAAGCCGATCGGCTCGACCCGACCATGATCCGGCAAACCACATCCGTTCACTCCAGTGGTTTGCACTTACTGGCGGCACCATCCGATGCGGTCGAAGCGATGGAAATCGATGATCTGTTGATCGCTCGAATCATCACACTTGCGCGGCAGACCTACGATGTGGTGATTGTGGATACGTTCCCCATGTTCGACCGGGTGGTGATTGCGGCCTTGGACCTGAGCGATCGCGTGTACGTGGTGCTCGAGAATGTCGTCCCCACGCTGCTGGGCGGAGTGAAGTTATTAAGTGTGCTGGAGCGAATTGGCTATCCGGCCGAGCGTCAGGCGATCATTCTCAATCGTGAGCAGCGAGTCACGGGCAGTTTGTCGGTGGAAGACGTCGCAGAGCGCATGGATCGTGACATCGATCACGTCTTACCGTTCGATAAGAAGGTAATTTCGGCGGCCAACTGTGGAGTACCCATCGCGATGGCCGCGATGCGGTTCAGCGGTTTCCGGCGCGCGTTAGAACAACTGGCCGACAGTGTCGTCGGGCTAGCCGACAGCACGGCGTCCAGAATCGAACAACGAGAAACTTCATTGCTCGCCACCGAGGAAGACGAGTCGACCCAGAAAGCCCACGAATACCTCGAATAAGCAGGTCCGCGACAGAAACATGAACCCAGAACGAGTCTCGACGGACCCCCCCCACAAGGCGCGCGAATTGTTTGCGCGCGCGAGTTTGCGGTTGCCGGGGGAACGCGTGCGGAGCGAATCGTCACGCCAATCATCCACCAGCTTTGCGAGCTCCGGGACGGCGGCTCCCACCACGAGCAGCACCTCGTTCGCGTCGGTTAAGGCGGCGATGCATACGCAACTTCTGGAGGATCTCGACCGCCGCGATCGAATCACCGCCAGCGAAAGCGAACTGACCGAACTGGTGCAAGACTACGTCACGGACGCGCTGGCAACCGGTGATTGGCCGCTCAATGACGGCGAGCGCCGACAGCTGGTCGATGATCTGATCGAAGAGACGATCGGTGTCGGGCCGCTCGCACCGTTGCTGGCCGATCCCGCCGTCACGGATATCTTGGTCAATGGTCCTTACACGGTTTTTGTCGAACGATTCGGGCAATTGGAGTCGACCGACGTGCGGTTTCGTGACAACGAGCATCTGGTCCGCATCATTGGACGGATCGCGGCGCGAGTCGGTCGTCGCATTGACGAAAGCTCGCCGATGGTCGACGCTCGGCTTCCCGATGGCAGTCGTGTCAATGCGACGCTTCCGCCGGTGACGATCGACGGTCCCACGCTTTCGATCCGTCGCTTTGGCCGGCGAAGGCTTCGCAGCGATGATCTGGGGCGGTTGGGGATGTTCTCGACGGCGATGCTCGAGTTCCTGCGACTGGCAATCCGTGGACGCGTCAACATGATCGTCTCGGGCGGCACAGGATCTGGGAAGTCGACATTTCTGGGTGCGCTGGCCGAGGCGATTCCCGCGTCGGAGCGGATCATCACCATTGAAGACGCCGCGGAATTGCAACTGGATCAACGTCATGTGGTGCGGATGGAAACACGGCCCCCCAACATCGAAGGCGAGGGCCGCATCGTCGCTCGTGACTTGGTCGTCAACGCACTCCGCATGCGGCCGGACCGGATCATTGTCGGCGAAGTCCGCTCGGCGGAAGCACTCGACATGATGCAAGCCATGAACACGGGGCACGATGGCTCGCTGACAACGATTCACGCCAATTCGCCCCGTGATGCGATCGCCAGGTTGGAGACCATGGTGTTGATGGCTGGCATTGACTTGCCGGCCCGGGCGATCCGCGAGCAGGCGGTCTCGGCCATCGACATCGTTATTCAAGTCAAACGCTATGAAGACGGCGTGCGCCGCGTGCAATCGATTTCCGAATTGGTGGGTATGGAGGGCGACACGGCACAGTTGCAAGAAATCTTTCGCTTTGCTGCGAGCGGAAAGGTCAATCGCAGAATCACCGGTGAATTTGTCTCTACCGGCGTTGTGCCTCGAGTGGCCCAACGTTTGCGCGAAAACCACATCGACGTGCCGATGCACTTGTTCCAGCGGCCAAACGCAACCGCGACCGCTGACCCAGAGGGGGTGCACGATCGGCATCGGCAGGAGGGGCAGAACAGGCGACGAACATGGTAGCTGTGGGTGTCATTGCGTTGTGGGCGATCGTCGCGTTCATCGGGGTCGGCGGTTATCACGTCTACTCCCAGCGCCAGCGAACACGCGCGCGTTTCCTCGAAGCGACCGAGGAACATGCGAACGCGCGTGACGATTTGTCTGATCGCTTGGACGAACCATTAGCCGGTGGCACGCCGTCGGCTCGGCGGCTTTCGCGACGTTGGATCTGGGTCCCGTGGGCCATCGGGATCTTCGTGGCGCTGAACGTCTGGCTGCTGTTCCGATGGCCCATTCAGTATGTGCTGGCCATCGGTGCCGTGGTCTCGTTATTGCTCAGCCAATTCGAAAGTTTCTTGCACAGTCGGCACATCGCGAAGTTGGAACGACAACTTGCCGACGCGATCGACATCATGGTCGGGGCGGTCAGTGCAGGGGCCGCCGTGGGACCTGCGATCGATGCGGCAACGCTGGAAACCGATCGTCCTTTGAAACCCTACCTGCAGGAATTGTCGGGCCATATTCGTCTAGGCGATGACCCAGCAGCGGTGTTTCGCTCGCTGGCCGATCGCGTGCCTTTGGAAACCTTTCTGTTGTTCTCATCGTCGTTGGCGGTTCATTATGAAGTGGGCGGTCGATTGGCACCGACGCTGGCCACGGTAGGACGGACCATACGCGACCGGATTGAGGTGACACGGCGGATTCAATCGAACATCGCGCAATCGCAGTTTAGTACCTTCGCGATTCTGGGGCTGATTTACTTGATCGCCGTCATCGTTTGGCGTAACGGTCCCGACCCGATGCGAGAATTCGTTACTTCGACGGTGGGAAGTTGGTTTGTCGCCGGTTCGATCATCATGCAGGCAGTCGGCATCGCCTGGATGAACTTCATTTCAAAGCCAAGGTTTTAGTCTGGAGATCACCGGAAGGCGGCCACGTCCTCGGATCGGTGAGTGATGCGTCATGTTGAATGCGTTCCTGATTTTGGTCTTTTTAGGGTGCCTGTTGTTGGCGGCGTTTGCCGTTTTTCGTTGGCTTTACGTGCGCGAGCGTACGCTGGCTCGGTGGGAACGATCCACTGATTTGGATGTAAGCAAAGCCCTCGATTCGGCGTCACCACGTGGTTGGCTGTCCGGATGGTTGTATTTGGCCGGGTATCGCAGCCCGCTTGCCACTGCGGGATTCGTCGCGGCGATGGCTGTGTGTATCCTCGTGGGCGTGGGATCAGCGATCGCGTTCGCCTTTTCCGGCTTGCAAGAGATGATGGAGCGAACCGTCGTGCTGGTGCCCGGGGGCATCGGCGACACGTTTCTTCCCGTCGTTTGGGTTGCCCCTTGGATCATCGCCATCCTGCTGGTCTGTATGCCGTTGACGATCGTTCGAGCGGCACGCCGCAAGCGCGTCGCGATGATCGAGCAAGACCTGCCATTGGCGATGGAACTGATGGCAACGCTTAGCGAAGCGGGCTTGAGTTTCGACTCCGCCCTCTTGCGAATCCTGAAAACACGCTTGGCCGGCCGCCCGCTGGCAGCTGAGTTGAATGTCTACCAAGCGGACTTGCTGGCCGGTCGACCGAGAATCGAATCGTTGAGACGATTGAGCGGTCGCATTCGCATCAGCTCGATTTCGATTTTAGTTTCGGCGTTGGTGCAAGCGGAACAGATGGGAATGGGAATCTCTCGCGTGCTGCGCAACCAAGCTGACGATATTCGTGCCAGACGTCGCGAGCGGGCGATCGCATTTGCCAATGCATTGCCGGTCAAGCGACTGTTTCCTCTGGTCATCTGCTTTTTGCCCGGACTATTTGTTTGGACACTGGGACCCGCCTTCGTCCAACTGTTCAAGCTGACCGACACGTTCACGCGGGGAAGCGGGTTCTGAAATGCGTCGATTGCGTGATGCCAATACTGGCGAGATCGTGTTGAGCCAACTAGAAATCGCCGATTCGTTCTGGAAACGCTTTAAAGGATTGCAGTTTCGAGATCCTCTGCCGCCCGACAGGGGATTGTTGATCGCCCCCTGTTCATCCCTTCATACCTGCTTTATGCGATTCACGATCGACGTTGTCATGCTTGATAGGGAACGGGTTGTCGTCGGTGTCAAGAAGAACCTGCGACCTTGGCGAGCATGTTTCTGCCACCGATCGACCTTCCAAGTTCTCGAGACGCAAGTCGGTGCTCTCGATCTCGCGTCCGGCACACGGTTGGATTGGTGAATCGAAACGAATGGAAGGCCTAGCGGTCCGCAGTCGCAGGGCAGAAGGGACTTGATCGTGAGCTAGCTTGGCTGCGCTGGGGTGGCTGTTCGACCGAGTGATTCGTGCCGACCCGCTGAGGGGTAGCGGGGTCCGACGTTGCTGATCATCCGGTAATTTCTGGTCGCATTGGCTGAAGTGGTTGTGGCGATCGCGCCGATAAATCGGGGTGTCCTGTGGTCGGACCAGGCCCGTCGATGTGAGCTGCATTGCGGCGGGATTTTCAGCAGGTTCTCGCACAGTCCGTTCACGGAAGACTCTTATGGCGCCAAAGTCGGCACCGCCGCTAGCATTCCAGCTTCGTCGCGCAGCGGCCCTCTTGCTACTCGCATCGGTCGCAGCCACTTCTGCCGAGGTGTTTGCCCAGGATCGGGGATCGATTCGATTACCGGAAGCAGCGCTGGGAAGCGACGCTGCCGGGACAACCGCTCCGCGGGGTGACGCGCCGCCTTCGGATCAACCGATTCCGCTGCCGCCGAAATCGGATATCGGCCCATCGCGAATGCAATCCGGTTTTCCGCGTGAGTTGATTCTGCCGCCGCCGAGCGACGCGGCGCAACAGAGAGCGAGTCGTTTCGTCGAGTCCGAAATTGACCCCGAGATCGCACTTTCCTTGGTTTTGGGTCGTCCGAAAATCCTCCGGCTCGCCGATACACCGGTGCGAATTTACGTCCCCGACGAGGAAACAATCCGCACCGAAATCATCGACAAAGAGAGTGGCCGTGAGTTGGCCGTGACGGGCATGCGTCCCGGCACGACCACGTTGATGTTGTGGTTCAACGATGAAGAAGCCCCCAGCGGGCAAAGTGTGGTCAGCTATCTGGTGCGTGTCTTTGAAGACCCGATTCTCGCGAAACCTGTGCGCGACTTGGAAGCGGAGCTGAATCAAAAGTTTCCCAACAGCTTGATCGAACTTCACGAGATCGCGGATCGCCTGATCGTCCGTGGTCAGTCTCCGGACCCGATCGAGTTGTCGCAGATATTACAGGTCCTGGCGGGAACTCGCGGAATTCGCGCCGGCGTGACTCGGCCAAGCAACCCGGTCACGGTGGCCAGCGCCTTCGACCTTGGCGGGGCAGCCGATCCGTTGGCCCGCGAAGAATCGGCTGCCGAACGGCGTCGCCTGTTCGATCCCATCGCGCTGGCTCAGGCGGGCATCATCAATCAGATGAAGGTCGTCGGCGAACAGCAGGTGATGTTGAAGGTCACCGTTGCGGAAGTCAATCGCAGCGCGGCCCGCAGCATCGGGCTGAACTTCGCGGTCGACAACGACGACGGGTTGACGGTCTTTCAGTCTTTAACCGGCAACCTCGTTCAAAATGCTGGCGGCGGTGGCGGCGGACAATCCGGTGCCAACATTTTGGCATCGCTCGACATGGGCCAAGTTCGATTAGCCATTGAAGCGCTTCGGCGGATGAACTTGTCACGCACGCTTGCCGAACCCAACCTTGTTGCCATGAACGGGCAACCGGCGGACTTTC
>CAYNVI010000232.1:0-7445 GCA_964400585.1 uncultured Pirellulaceae bacterium
ATCTCAACGCCACGATCCTACAGCTGCTGGGGATCGATCACCGACGGTTCGTCTATCCCTTCCAAGGGCTCGACCAGCGACTGACCGGCGTGGAAGAAGCGCATCCGATCGACGCGATCCTCGCTTAGGGTCGCCCGCGGCCGGCCGCCGGGCCTCGCGCCGCAGGAACAGGTACCGTTTCGCCACCGCTGTGAGCGACGGCTTTGGAGACGGCCTGCCGCTGATCAAAGGCCGCTGATCAAAGGACGATGATCAGGGCGTGGATGATCCCCACAATCCAAAAGCCGACCAGCGTCAGCACCACGTTCAGCAAGAACTGGACGCCCAGCCCTCGCGCGAGGAAGACCGCCAAGGGGGGTAGCAGGATCGAGAGGATCACCATCAGCAGCGTGTTGGTTTCGCGGGTTGCGGTCGTCATCAGGCATGCCTTGCGATGAAGGGAACAGGAGGCGGTTCGTGCGCCGCTGCGGCGAGCGACGAAGCACCTGCCGGCGGTTTACGGACCGAGTCGGAGCGACAAATTCGTGCAAGCCCGTGCGGTTTCTGGAGGGGCTTTTCGGCCCTTCACTAAGTTGCAACTGCCGTGCCCATTTCCGCCTGGTCGACGCTCGCCTGGTCGCCCCTTCTCTGGAACATGAATTGCACATCCTGTGCGAAGAGGTTCCTCCCGGGGGGATATTTTTGCCGCGCTGGAGCTCCCGGCAAACCGAGGATCCTCGATCGAAAACAGACCGCCTTGCTTCCGAAAGGAGCTTGCCTTGTTAGACGAAGTCCAAGAAAACGGGGAACAGCTGCGGTCGCTCGCGGAAGACAAAGCGGGGACGTTCTCGCAGGAGGACGATGTGGCGCCGCCGCGGGCGGACTACACGGAGCAGCTGCTCACCTTCGCTGCGGCGGCAGGGGCAGCCGTGCTGGCGCGGCATCTGTTGCGGGCCGGCTGGCGAACAACACTGCACCGCGAACCGCCGAAAAACCCCGCCTCCTCGTCGGTGGACTGGCAGGACGCGCTCCTCTGGGGGGCGGTGTCGGGGGCGTTGGTTGGGGTCACCCGTATCGTCTCGCGACGAGCCTCGACCGCCGCCTACAAGCGGATGCGGGCCTGAACCGTTTATCGGCATGTTGATGTCGCAAGCGTGGATGTGGTAAGCATGGCGGGATCCAAACAAAGGCGCAACGGCCAGCCAGCCGCACCTTTCTCGCGCAACACAGGCCGTGCCGATGGGTGGTGAACCAGGACATGCCCCGCTGCTGCTGCTGACCGGCTTACTGGTCGCCGCGGCATTATTCATCAAGTGGGCGTTGCGGCGCAGCCCGGTCCCCGCCCTGGTCGGCTTCCTCGCCCTCGGCTTTCTCGTCCGCACGGCCGCGGAAGCCAGCGGGCTGCTTTCGGACCAGTTGATGGAAAATGTCCGTTTCCTGGCCGATATCGGCGTCGTGGTACTGCTGTTTCGGGTGGGTTTGGAGAGTCACTTTCAAGGTCTTTTGGGACAGCTGCGGAACGCGCCGGGACTCTGGTTGGGCAACGTCTTGTTGAGTGGCGTCTTGGGCTACTTCGCCGCCCGCTCGCTGTTGGGTTACTCGCTCCTGACCAGTCTTTACGTGGCCGTTGCCCTGACCGCGACCAGCGTAGCGATTCCGGTCGCGATTTGGCGGGAGTCGAGGAAGCTGCGATCCGAAAACGGTCAACTGCTGCTGGATACGGCTGAGCTGGACGATGTTTCGGCGATCCTGTTGATGTCCTTGCTGTTCGCGGTGCGGCCGCTGCTGCAGTCGGGAGAGCTTGAGAGGATCTGGAGCGTGATCGCTTCGACCGGCGCGCTGCTGATGCTCAAGCTGGTGTTGTTTGCCACTCTCTGTTACGCCTACGCGCAGTTCGCCGAGCATCGGGTGACCCGCTTTGTGGAACGTTTTCGGCCTCGCGCCGACCCGATGCTGATGCTGGTCGCGACCGGCTTTATCATCGCCTCGGTCGCGGGGCTGTTCGGGTTTTCGGTCGCCCTGGGGGCATTCTTCGCCGGTCTGATCTACAGCCGTGATCCGGAAGCCGTGCTGGTCAACAAGCCCTTCGTGGTGCTCTACGAGCTGTTCACCCCTTTCTTCTTCATCGCGATCGGATTCCGGATCGATCCTCAGTTGGTGATGGCTGCGTGGGGGCCGGGGCTGGTGTTACTGACGGCTGCGATCGTGGGCAAGCTGGGTGGGACGGTGCTGGCGGGGGCGGCCCGCGTCGGCTGGATGGCTTCGGTGTTGTTGGGGATCAGCATGATCCCGCGGGCCGAAATCGCGATGATCGTGATCGGCCATGGGCAGGCGGCGGGCGAGGAAGTGATTCCCTCCTCGGTCTATGCCGCGATGGTGCTCGTCTCGGTCGCCACTTGTACGCTGACTCCGCTGATATTGCGGCCGCTGCTCCGCCGGGATGATCAATCGGCCGATGAGTCGGCGTCCTGAGGCTTTGCCGGGACCAACCGTAGCGGCTCGGTCGATTCCACTCGCAACGGCTGATCTCTGCCGATCCGCCAGAAGACCGGCGGATGGGTGATCGGATAGCTCGCTGCGAACGTCCCGTCGTCCCGAATCGGTGCGTTCGTGCAGTTCGTTACGTCCGCCTCCTCGGGCGGCACGGGGTAGCCATAAAGCGGCCCTGACAGCGGCTCGCCTGCGTGATCGACCGCCCGCCCTTGTACGGTAACCCTGTCGGCATAATCGATCGGCAACGTGTAGGTCTGGCGGTCGGGCAGTGTCTGACGGGGGCCGTTAAAGCGTTCCCCCCGCCATTGGAAGGAGGCGATCGATTGCGCCTGGCCTTGGAGGAAGTGGTTGGCCGAGACCCTGAACTCGCCCGGCAGGACCGCTACCTCGTATCGCCCGCTGGCATCGCTCACGACGTTTTTCGATTGGCTATGCGAGGAATGACGGTTCCCGTGACGAACGATCAGCGGAAGGTCGGCCGCCGGATCCCAGGTTTCGTGGTTGCGCAAAACGCCGACGACGGGCACCAGCTGAACCGCCTGCAGCTGAGGAATCCCCCCTTCGCGTGTCGGATGCGGCTGGCGTCCCTGGTAGTGCAGGCGTACCGCAGGGTCGGACTGGTTTGGCCGCTCGACCGGGCCCCGGTCGACAAAGTGGACGCTCCCCTGCCCGAGCCGGAGTGGCGCCAATTCTCCATTTTTGATTCGAACGCGGTCCCACACATGCCGGGCGGCCAGATCGGCGTCCACCCCTTCCAGCAACCGCGACGGAGAGCGGTCGCTGTAGAAATAGGCCTCGTAAGGTCGAGGGAGGTCGTCGACCCGACCGCTGATTTCTCCTGCGATCGTCTGGGGCTCCTGCAGCATGACCGTCAGCGGTGTCTCGTCGGCGGGAAGATTGCGGAGCGAGCCGGTCGATTGGTTTCCGATCGCGTCGCCGGTGAATCCGATCGCCACCAGCTGACTCGGTAGGAAACCGGGCAAGGTGACTTCGCCGGCTGCATTGGAGCGTTGTAATCCGCGGCTGCGATAGATCTCCGCCGGCAGGGCGTACCGTAAGAACCGACCGGGACGCACGCTTAAAGGATAGACTTCGACCCCGGCCAGCGGCTTGCCGCGGGAATCGATCAGACGGAGGCGCGTGGAAGCTTGCGGGATGGTCACGCTGACGTCGATCTGGCGACCGGCGGATCTTGCGCGGGCGACATTGAGCCGACCGCGGGGATCGACCGCGAACAGGATCAATTCCTCCTCCAAGGCCTGGCCCTCCAGGTCAAACTGGCACGTGCCAGACGCGTCGGTCTCGCCCTGGTCTACCAGCCGCGCGCGAAAGCGAGGGCCCCAGCTGGCACCGCCATAGCTGCCAACTTCCTCCGCCGTGGCGACATAGACCTCGGCATCTTCCACCGGCGTCTGATCGGCGTACTCGACCGACGCGGTCAACTGGATGCGCTTCGGCATTGATCTCGGCAGGCGGCAGTAAATCTCGGGAAGCGACGCATGCAAGCTGTCATAGACGCTGCGTTGAGCCTGCGTCTGACGGAGATCGATCCATTCGAGGGCGGGCAACTTCGCCAGCTGTTGATAGCCTGCCGTCGTTCCCTCGGTTCCGCGGAGGTCAAGTTTGCGGAGGGACGCCAGCCGTGCCAGCCGCGCCAGGCCGGGATCGCCGAGCGTACTGTGCGTCAAGGAAAGGGACTGCAGGTGAGTAAGCGCCTCGAGCGGACGCAGGGCGGCTGGTGGCACGTCCAGGGCGTCGAGGGCGAGGGTTTCCAGGCGGGAGAGCTTCGCCAAATGCTTCATCGCTGCTGCACCGATTCGCGGTCCGCGGGCACGCAGTTCGCGCAAGCCGCCCAGCTGGCTGATGGCTTGGAGATCGCGATCTTGTAATGCGCTTGACCACAACCGTAAGCATTCGAGCCGAGGGAGCCTGGCGGCGAGGTCCGCCAGGGCGTGGGGCTCCAATTCCCGGCAGCCGCCCTGGATCTCCAGCGTCTTCAAGCGATCGAGCGAAAGTTTCGCGAGGAAGGCGGAGGTCAGATGGGGGCTGTCGATCCGCAGATGCTCGATCTGGTCGGCGCCGGCGAGCCGGTCTGCCGCGTTGTCGCTGAGCGCGTCGCTGGCCAGATAGACGCGGCGGAGCGAGGGGACGTCCCGGAGGGCAGTCAGCTGGGCGTCGACCACATTGCACCAATCGAGCGTGTTCGGATCCGCCGCGGGATCGTCGATCGAAAGCACGTCGAGGTCTCCACCGAATACCCCGCCGGCGACCCCAATCCGCTCGACGGTAGACGCGTTCCCGCCGATCAGCGGCAAGTCGGTAAGCTGGAAACGTTCGTAAGGGCGGGCTTGCAGGTGGTAAGCCACGATCTCCGCCACCGGCAGCTTATAGCGGACGCGATGGGTCAGCACCGTGTTGTCGCCACCGCTGAGGTTCATCTGGAAGCTGGGAGCATGGAGTGCTCCCTCGCGGTCTTCGGCCATCACGCGAACGTTACTTTCGGAGGTCGCGGGGTCGAAGGCATGCGTCTGGCCATCCTCTCGTTCGGCGAGATCGAAGGTGACTTCCTGCCCGTCGTTGGCTTGTCGCGGGCGGGCACCGACGGTCTCCCAGGGTCCGTTGGCGATGTCGAGGTGGCCCTGGATCGTCGCTTGATCCCGGGGCGAAATCACGGTGGTTCCGAGCCCATAGACGATCGTCTCCGCATGCTTCGGTTCCCAGGCTTCTCCCGCCTCCTTGGCTTGAGCTTTCAGCGTTTCCCAAGGGACGCCGTCAACCGTCTCGGGAAGCCGTACCGAGAGCTTTTGGCCGGGGAACTTGACCGACAGCACCGACCCCGCGGGGACTTTGGCGCGCAACACGATCAGATGGACAACCTCGTCGGGGTCGTGCTTCAGATCCTTTCCCCAGTTTGGTTTGGCGACCGCCAGCGTGGGTGGTTCGGGCAGCGGTTCGCCGTCGGCATCCCACCAACCGCTCGCGTCGAGGGGCGCCCGGCACAGCCCGACCACCGAGACCTCCGGTGTGATTTCCGCGGGCGAATCCGACGGGGGGGCGTCGGCGCCCCGGAGCAGCGGTGCGGCCTGCAGCAGGAAGAAGATTGCGCCCAGGCCGGCATCCCAGCGGTTGCGACGTCGTGGGTTCATAGTGGGCCCCCTCGTGGCGGAAACGATGTGACCCCCGGACGTCCCGGCGGATCGCCATGGCATCCGCTCATTCTATCAGGCTGTTTTGCTTCCTTGGCCGGCGGGGGGGCGGACCCGGCCCAGCCTTGACCGCGGAAGATCTGCCGCTTACCGTTGATTCGCCGGTGCGGTCTCGCTGGTCGGCCCGGCGGGGCGGCAGCTGGTTTCTGTGGCGAGCGTTTCCGTCCGTTCTTCCCCGCCGTGGGTTCCTCGAAAGGCGAACGATGAGTCAGGTCGAAATCTTTGATCGGGCGATGTGCTGTTCCACCGGCGTCTGTGGGCCGCAGGTCGATCCGGTGCTGCCACGCTTTGCCGCCGATTTGGATTGGCTGGCGCGACAAGGCCACCAAGTCCGGCGTTACAACCTCGCGCAAGATCCGGCCGCTTTTGCGGCGTCGACGCCGGCGCAGGCGATGCTTGCGGAATCGGGTGTCGAATGCTTGCCGTTGGTGGTGGTCGACGGCGAAGTGGTCAGCCGTGGCGACTACCCGTCCCGCGAAGCCTTGGCCGGCTGGACGGGCACGACGGTGGTCCGCGCCGCGTCCCTGCCGCTGGCCTCCCCAGCAAGCGAGGGCTGCGGCGGCGATGACTGCTGCTAGGCCGGGATCGAACCTGGCGGGGAAGGCCGACGTGCAAGCCGGCAGGCAACTGGGCGAGGATGCCACGCGGTACCTTTTCTTCACCGGCAAGGGGGGCGTCGGGAAGACGTCGCTTGCCTGTGCCACCGCGATCGCGCTGGCCGACCAGGGCGCCCGCGTGCTGTTGGTTTCAACCGATCCGGCTTCGAATCTCGACGAAGTGCTGGGGGCCGCGTTGGGGACGGAGCCGACTCCGGTCGCTGCGGTTCCTCGCCTGGCCGCGATGAATCTCGATCCCGAGGCGGCTGCTCACGCTTATCGGGAACGGATGGTAGGCCCGTATCGGGGCGTGCTTCCCGAGGCGGCGGTCCGGAGCATCGAGGAACAGTTTTCCGGTTCCTGCACGTTGGAGATTGCCGCCTTCGATGCCTTTGCGAAACTGCTGGGGGATCCCCCGGCGACCGCTGCGTACGATCACGTGGTGTTCGATACCGCTCCCACCGGACATACGCTACGGCTGCTGACTTTGCCTTCGGCCTGGTCCGATTTCATCGCCACCAACACGACAGGCACCTCGTGCTTGGGGCCGTTGGCGGGACTGCAGGCCCAGCAGCAACTGTATCGGCAAGCGGTAACGGTGCTCGCCGACCCCGCGGCGACTACCGTGTATTTGGTCGTCCGCCCGGAACCGTCGACCTTGCAGGAAGCCGGGCGCACCAGCGGGGAACTGCAGCGGCTGGGCGTCCACAATCAACAGTTGGTGGTCAACGGAATCTTCTCCCCCCGCGACAGTGCCGATCCCCTGGCTCGGGCGATGGCGGCGCGCGGAGAGGCCGCGCTCGCCGGCTTGCCGGAGGTCTTGCAAGGCCTGCCGCGGCGTTCGGTCGCGCTTGCCCCGTTTGGAATGATGGGGGTGCCCGCCTTGCGACGTCTGTTGAGACGCGAGGAAGCGTCTACGGCGCCGACAGCGGTCCACGAGCCGGTGCTCGACACGCTGCCGGACGGCTTGGCCTCGTTGATCGACGAATTGGCGACTCGGCGGCAAGGGGTGGTGCTGACGATGGGAAAAGGGGGCGTCGGCAAGACGACTGTTGCCTCGGCCGTCGCCCTCGCCTTGGCCGATCGCGGCTTGCCGACCCATTTGACCACGACCGACCCGGCCGCGCATGTCACGGCCACCTTGGCTGCCGAACACATCGCCCAGCTGACG
>CAYNVI010000233.1:0-7434 GCA_964400585.1 uncultured Pirellulaceae bacterium
CGTCCCGTTGCGGACCATCATCTGGGCCATCGCCAACGATTCTTCCCAGCTGGTTGAACCGTCGTCGATTCCGGGAAGCAGATGACAATGGACGTCAACGAAAGGTTTCGGAGGGGGGGCAGTCGGATCCATCCAACGCTCGGCAGCAATCAGGGAGGGCGAAGAAAGCGAGCGGACTGTCGCAGTTTGTCGAGCCCTGCGTCAAGTTCACTCGCCTTAGGCCAAGACCGGCATTTCGGCGATCTGGTAAGCCCGATTGCGGTAGAGGAACTCGATGATGTTCCCCTCGTGCGGCTGCAGCCAGTTCAGCCGATTGGTCGGAATCGGTCCGATATTCAAGCGGTCGATCTCGATGCACTGGCCCGCCGCGGCAGTGAACTGGGGATCCCGAGTCAACACCGTCCCGACCAAGGTCGGTCCGATCCGCTTCAACATTTCGGCCTGCGGGCACTCGACGACGCTGACGAACGGGAACATGTATTCCTTCGAGGCGACGCCGCGAGCGGGCGAATCGGCATGGACGACCATCGGACGCAGGTAGGCACAGTGCTCGCGTTCGATCAATTTCTCGCCATACGAACTGGTCAAATCGGTCACCCCGTCTTCTTCCAAATCCTGAGAGACCATGGACCAGGTGCCGGTCGCCATCGCCGGGACGGTGAAGGCTGCCAGCTCGGCTTGAGGGTCACTCGGCGGTCGTACGTCGACCGGCCCGATCCGCTGGGCGATCGCTTCCCCGATCTCCCGCGTATGACGGCTAGCCCAGATCCCCGAGCAATTAATGCAACTGCGGCCCGAATTGCTCAACACGCTTTCGACCATCACGTCCAGGAAATCCTCCCAGTCATCGACCACGTCGTCGCCGATCAGGATCTTCGAGAACCCGGGGCCGTGGGCCTGCACTTTCAGGTTCCCTTCATGTTGGGCGACCGTCTGAGCGCTCCCAAAAATCATGCTCTTGGGACTGGCCGTCATGATCGCCCCGCCCGCATCGTGCCCGCCGGGATAAAGCCCAAATGCCTCCCGCGGGACGCCGGCCTCGATAAAGGCCGCCACCATCCGATAGGGCGTCCACGGTTCTTGCGACCCGGGCTTGAGGGCCAAGCCAATCTGCAAGGGGATCGCGGGCAACCACAAGGTATGCACGCCTGGCGAGTTGTTGGGGAGGACGGCTCCCAGAATCGGCGTCTGCGCCTGATAGCTGACGGTCACCCCGCGCCCTTCTTCGCCATGGCCGCGGCCCAAAATCGACAGTTCCAGACCGCGCGTCAGGCAGTCGAGAATCTGGTCCATGTTGGCAAGGACGAACGCGTTCTTCCCCATATTCGATCGGCACATGTGCTCGGGCAGCCCCGTACTGGCCGACTGCTGATGCACGAACTGATCGACCGACTGCGTCCCGTTCCCCATCGGCAGCTCCGCCGATTCAAACAGTTCGGCCGCCTTCTTTGTTTTCTCCATCAGCTCTTCGGAGGACAGCTCCAAAAGCGCTTCGCGGGCCTTGTGAGCCCGCCGCAAATCACGCGTGACGATCCCCCCGCCGACTTGGCTGACCTGCGCGATCGGCTCGCCGGTGTCGAAGTGGACGACTTGCTTCTTCTCAAGCGACTCGTAAGGTTTTCCCCAACGGAGGGCAGGCAGATCCAGCATGATTGGTCTTTATCGATCGAAAGGGTCAAAGAAATAAAAGCAGGGGGCGCGCCGTTCTCCGCAGAACGGCAGCGACCGGCGTCCCGGAGGCAACCGTCCCGGAGACAACCGTCCCGGCGCTTCCTAGTAAACGCCGACCGTCGTCCCACCGGCCAACTTATGGAATGGCCGCACGCCGCTGACCCCGTCCCAGGGAAAGGTTTCGTACGGCTTTTCCCGCTCGCCTTCGTCCCGTTCCAAAAAACCGGGCATGAAGAATTCATCGGTCAGCGTGTACAGCTTAACGCGGCCCGTCTCGCCAAAGCCCACTTTCTGGGTGTGCTCGTCGAAGTCGACCACCTCAGTCACCGCCCGCGGTTGCGGCGCGTAGTAGGAGATCTTGTAACCGTCGGCCGGCGAGATCGGCTTGCCACAAGCCAGCCCCATCAAGGTATTGCCATAGGTCGGCGTCATGAAGACCCCGCCCTCCTCCGCCGGACCATCGAGCAGTTCTTCCACGGCGTAGCGAGTCCACTGCGGAGTGAACTCGGTGCCACCAGAGAAAATCCCTTTGATGCCGATCTCTTTGAGACTCGTGCCCCGCTCTTCGAGCGCTTCGCCGAGCCCTTCCAGCAGTTTCGGGGTGGCGAACATGCACTGCACGTCGTGGTTGGCCGTCAGAATCGTGATCGCCTGGTCGATGCAGTGCTTCTTGTATTCTTCGAGATGCTCCATCCACCCCTTTTTGATCAACTTGACAACCCAGCGTGGATCGAGGTCGATGCAGAAGCAGATGCCGCCGCGAAACTGGGCCAGATGCTCGACCGCCAGCCGCAGCCGTCGCGGGCCGCTGGGCCCCAGCATCAGCCAATTCGCGCCCCGCGGGAAATGTTCATCCGGCAGCGTCTTGCTGAACAACTCGTAATCTTTCCAGTGGTCTTCCACCACGGCTCGGCTCTTCGGCACTCCGGTCGTCCCCCCCGTCTCGAAAACGTAAACCGGCTTGCCGGCATGCCCCTGGGGGATCCAGCGACGGACCGGCCCGCCCCGCAGCCAATCGTCTTCGAACAGTGGGAATTTCTTCAGATCCTCGAACGACTTCACGTCGGTCAACGGATCAAAATTGAGCTCACGTTTTTTTTCCAGCCAAAAGGGACTTCCCGTTTCGTCACTGAAATGCCACTGCACCATCTTCAGCGTGTGCTCGTTCAACGCGTCGCGGGCGGCGTCGGCTTGGGCTTGGATGGCGGGATCGAGAACGCTGTCGGCAGTGCTCATCGGCGGTGGGCTCGTTTGGGGGGGGCGGATCAACAAGAACACGAACGGAAGGTCAGAGGACGATAGCCAAGGGTCCATCCCTCAACAAGTCACCCGCTCGTCGCGTCGCTTGCGCAACGGGATCGCATTTTCTCGCATCGGGCCAGCAAATGCAACGCGCGGCGAGCGCAGCAAAAAACCGCGAGTCGTGGACTCGCGGTTTGATGGGTATCGAATTTACTTGCTCGCCGTGCCGAGCCACGGCAACGACCAAGCAGACGATCGCACCGCCGTCGCGATCGCGGATCGACCTGCAGCCTGACGCTACGGAGCCGGGATGGCGGGACTCGCCGGGCCGGGAACGTCGAAGCCATCGTCGTCATCGGACAAGGCCGCGGCGCCAAGCGCCAATCCAGCAAAGCCTGCCAGGCCACCGATTCCGCCGGCACCGCCACCGCCGGCACCGCCGCCGCCGAATCCGCCACCCGCACCACCGCCAGCAAAACCGCCGGGAGGAGGAGCCAAGCCACCGGGAGCCATCGGGAAGGGAGGCGGCCCGAAGTTCGCATCTTCGGGAGCGCCAAACGATTCAAAGCCCTGCACCGCTCCATCGGGAGGTGCCAACTGCAGATTCAAACCGGAATTGCCAGGCCCTTGCAAGGCACTGGCCAACCGGAAGGGGCTCGCGCTGCCGCTGGCCTGCGCTGTCGCTCCCCCGTCGACCACATCAAAGCTGGTCACCGCCACGCCGGAAGCCCCGACCGCGATCAGCGAATAATTACCGGTAGCGATCTCGTCAAAGCGGAAGCAACCCGCCGCATCGGTCTGGACCCGATCGAGCTCCAAGCCGTCGCGAAGAATGAAGACATCCGTGGCGCCCGCCGGGATCATCCCGCCGTCACGCATGCCGGCAGCGAACAGGCAGCCTTCGACCCCTCCTTCGACTTGCTGCACCATCGCCCGCGGGCGAACCGCAACTTGCTGAGCAAACTGCTTCGCTCCCGCCGCGTCGTACTCACCCACCGTGCCCGCTTCGGCCGGTAGCATCCGCACCACTTGCGAATAGAACTTGGCCGTATTCAGCCGCGCGGCATAGATCGGCAGCGGGGAAGCGGAAGCCGACGGATCGTCGGTCGCCACCACCTGCAGGGCATACGAGGCGATCAGGTTGCGTCCTCGCACCGCCAACGCATACACGCCTGGGGCCAGCGAACGCATCTGCACCATCCCGTCTTCGGTCGAAGTGTATTGATGGAACTGCCCATCCCTGCCGACCAACGCGACCTGACACACACCGCTGGGCTGCCCGTCGAGCGTCGAAATTTTGCCGGTCACCCCGCCGTCCGGGGAAAGCCAAGCCCACTGATTCAGCGAGAGCGACGGGCCCTGTTTCCCCTCGTCCGGCACGGGAATCGAATCTTGGGCGACTGCCAAGCTGCCTCCACCGAGGAGGACCGCAAGCGCTACCGTAATTGTCTTGATGCAATACATGATGTCGGATGTCCCTTTCGCGGGAAGCCAATTCCAGAATGTCCGAGTCAAAATAGGACGTTCACACAGGTAAGATCGTATATGTCGACAATCCGATTAGCAACTGTTTTATCGCCAGAAGTGGGGGAGAATCCGGAAATTGCTAGCAACGTCCCGGCGAAGGTGAACGTCTCCGCCAGAGGGGGTTACTCCCTAAACGCCCGTTTTCGCTTCGGATGTTGGCGAGGCGGGCGGGGGGAGCGGGCGAGTCGCTCGCCAGCCGACGACGGCGAACGACGCCCCCCGCCAGTCGCCTTATTCGGCCTCGTACAGCCCCGACACGTCGCTGGGCAGGCGACCGTTGGCTCCGGGCGGAGCCTGGGGGGCAAAATCTTCGCCGCGGACGGCCGATCCCAGCGGCGTCGTCACGGTGTCGCTGATCGTCTGCAGGTAGTTGACCAGCTTCCAAGCGGGCAGGATGGTGATCCCCAGTTCGCGGGCCTCCGATTTGACCTTGCCGATCTCGGCCACCCCCTGACGGGCGTTCTGTCCCGCTCCCTCGGGATCGTCCAATTCGGGCGTTTCCCCGACGACCAGGAAGCGGATGCCGCTGTCGAGTTCGCCCTGGCGGGCGCCCGAGGGGGTGATCGTGGCGGCGATTTCCGCCCCCGCCATCTGGATCATTCCCCGCACCTTCTGCGAGTCGTCTTTGCCGTCGCCGTCGATATCGATCACGCCCGCCAGCGCGATCCGGACGCGGCGACCGGGCGCCCAGAAGGGGGAGTAGATTTGATCGCCCTCGATGATCGGATCACTCAGGGCAGGTGCCGAGACGACTTTGCAGATCGAAAGGTGATCACGCCGCACCGAGATCACCTCGATCTGCGCTTTGGTGTCGGCGTCGGAGATCCGCGTCGCCTGGGCGTCGAGCACGCTGAAGATCACGCCGGGGCGGAGGGCATCGGCCGAGCCGAGGTTGATCTGCACCAACTTGCCACCTCGCAGGACGTTCGTAATCTCTCCCTGCGCGACTTCGAATTCATCCTGACGCAATTCGTTGATCGTCCGCTTCTGCGTATCGATCGTCGATTGCAACCGCTCGTTCTCCTGCGTCCTGGCCGCCAAATCTTGCTGGGCCGCGGCCCGTTCCTCAGCCGCTTGCCGCGTGATGTTGACGACCTCGTCCTGCAGTTTTCCGGTCTGGGCTTTCATCGCCTCCCGGTCTTCGGTGAATTGAGCCGTCGCCTCGTCGAGCGTCTCATTCAACTGCGACTTGCTCTCCTCGGCCAGCTCTTTTTCCCGCCGCGCGTTAGCCACATCGGCATCGCGCTGCTGCACCGCCTGCACCGCTTCTTCACGGGCCTGATTGTACTGGTCATTTCGCGAGCGGATGATCGTCGCGAAGAATTCCGGAAGCGCCGGATAATTGCGGTTTTGCGGGTCGACTTCATCGCCCAGCAGCGTCATGTCTTGGGCAAACCGCTGCTCGATCGCGTTGATGTCGGCGTCATCCCCAACACTCGTTTTCAGTTGCTCGAACTGGGCATCGGTCAATTGGCCGACCCCCAACATCGCCTTCAACAACTGCAACTGGTCGCCTTGCGTGCGGACCTGCGCCTGGGCGTTCTGGAGCGAATCTTGCTTCCGCGCCGCTTCGGTCGCCTGGGTATCCCCCCAGCTCCAAAGGAAAAAATTCAGCGCCAGCGAAAGGACCAGCAAAATCAAGGAGGCGATCAAACTGCCTCGGATGACGGAATCATCACGTGCTGCCATGGTATCTCACTTGCCCGGCCCTCCTGCGTGACCCGGCGGCAAATGCACCGGAACGGGGGCCGTTGATGGAAAAGAACGAAAGTGCGGAGCCGAAAGCGGAACTCAATCCTATTCGCCCAACCGCTAGATTCCAGCGTCGGGGCGAGAAATCCCCCCGCGACGCCGTCGCAGCCGGGTTTCGGATCCGATTCTGACTGTGTTTCCCATTGTAATGGAACTCGCCGAATCACGGGAAGTTTTCGGCGGACGCCCCCCGCAGCGGGCTCGGAAACCCGCCGCCCCGCGGTCGCGCAGGGCGACCGGAAAACCGGCCCCCGCGGGCCGCTGGATGAAGAGGAGCCCCGCCCGCTAAACTTGCAACCGCCCCGCCCCACGCACCAGCCTCCCTCCCCGTTGGACGATTTATGCCCCGCAAAACAGCGACGCAGCCCTCCTTTGCCGGCTGGGATCCCCCGGCCTCGGAAGCCGACGCAGCGGCCGCCCCCGGGAAGACACCCCCAGCCCGCCGCGGGGCGGCCGCCGCGGCCACCCCACCCGCTGCCACGCCGCCTGCCCTCCAACTGCAAGCGGGCGAGACGCCCGATTTGACCGGCCGGAGCGTCGTGCTGGTCGATGCCCATTCGCTGATCTATCAGGTTTTCCATGCGATGCCGCCGATGAGCAGCCCCGGCGGATTGCCGGTCTCCGCCGTCTACGGCTTCCTGGTCGACCTGCTGGAACTGCTCGATCGCAAAACGCCCGACTTGCTGATCTGCGCCTTCGACAAGAGCGAGATCACGTTTCGCAACGAGCTGTACGAGGCTTATAAAGCGCATCGCGAGCCGATGCCCGATGACCTGCGGCAACAGATTCCGCTGATCCATCAAGTGATCGAAGCGATGGGCTTGGCCCGGCTGGAATGTGCCGGATACGAAGCGGACGACCTGCTGGCGACGGTCGCCCGCGAAGTCGAACAGGCGGGAGGCCGCTGCCTGCTGGTCACCAACGACAAGGATTGCCGGCAGCTGATCACCGAGCGGGTGCACCTGTACCACATCCGCAAAGACCAAGAGATGTCGGCCAGCGAACTTTGGGAAGACTGGGGGATCCGGCCCGATCAAGTCGTCGACTACCAGGCGCTGGTGGGAGACCCGGTCGACAATGTTCCCGGGATCCCTTTGATCGGTCCGAAACTCGCCCGCCAGCTGCTGGACCAATTCGACACGCTCGATGCGATCCTCGACAACGCCGCCGCGGTTTCCGGGCCGAAACGCCGCCAGAACCTGCTCGAAGGCCGCGACCGCGCGATGCTGAGCCGGCAGCTGG